>CAYRRO010000080.1:0-1624 GCA_964426685.1 uncultured Candidatus Saccharibacteria bacterium | reverse complement strand
AAGGTTTTTGAGCGCAGGTATAGGTTACGGAGGTAGTTGTTTTCCAAAAGATGTTTCGGCACTTTACAAGACCTCCACAGATCGGGCTTATGATTTTAGACTTTTAAGAGGTGTTATGGAGGTAAATGAAAATCAGAAGAATTATTTTGTGTCCAAGATAGTTAGATATTTTGGTAAGAATATGGCTGATAAAACCTTTGGAGTCTTGGGTTTAGCTTTTAAGGAAAACACCGACGATATAAGAGATTCAGTTGGTATAGAGATTGTGAAGATACTTAGAGGTTTGGGAGCAAAATTAAAAGTTTATGACCCCGAAGCTATGTACAATTCAAAATTGGTCTTAGGTTCAACCAGCATAGAGTACTGTTTAGACAAGTATGAAGTAATGCAAGATTCCGATGCCTTGATAATCCTGACCGAATGGAAAGAATTTGCAAACATAGATTTGGAAAGAGTTAAAACATTGCTTAAAAACCCGGTTATTTTTGACGGAAGAAACATTATGGATAGAAATAAAATTGAGTCTTCAGGATTTACCTATTTTGCAGTTGGTAAAAGAACAGCGGGCTTAGAAGCTTTGGATAAGAGACCTTCAGGTACTCCTGGTGTAATATTAAAGAATGGTAACTAAAAAAAGAATACTGGTATTCATTCCTGAATTTCCTGTATTAACCGAAACTTTTATTGAAAGGGAATTGGCTAAGTTGGAAGAGCGTGTAAATGTTGATTTAACAATATTTTCATTGGATAGAGGTAGCGGGGAGGCTTCAGAAATTCTTGAAAATAAAATTGTCTACGAAAGACTGTGTCTCAAAGACTTTTTCTTATCTTTGCCTTATATTTTTTCAAACCTGCCCCGTTTGAAAAAAATATTCTTTGATTTCAAAAAAACGACGGGGGATCTGCCAGGTGAAGGAGTTGAGGATAGCAACTTAAATTCTCCAAAGAAACTTTATACCTTTATTAAATCAATTTTATATTCTATAAAGTTTTCAAAACATAAACCCGACTTTATTTTGGCTCATTTTCTTTCATCCCCCTCAACTATTGTGATGTATGCTTCCGAAATACTTCAAATTCCTTACGGAATATCCGCGCACGCAAAAGACATTATGGTTACAGGAGAATTCATTAGAGAAAAAGTACAAACATCAAAATTTATTACTATTTGCAATAAAAACGCTTACGAATATGTATTGGATAAAGCCACAGGTTTGGATACATCTAAAATATTTTTAAAATATCATGGTGTCGATGTCCCTAAAATTATAAAAAGAGTTGAAAATAAGGATTTTAAGTCGGATAAACCCTTAATATTGGCTGTGGGAAGATTGGTAGAAAAGAAGGGGCTAATATACTTAATTGAATCCGCTTCTTTTTTAAAGGACAAGGGGTTGAATTTTGAAATAGGTATTATCGGTTCGGGCCCTTTATATGAAAATTTAAAAGAAGAAATAAATTCAAGAAATCTTCAGAACGAGGTAAAAATTATTGGTGAAAACAAAGGGCTATCTAATGAAGAAACTTTACTTCATTTCAAGGGTGCAAGAATATTTGCTTTTCCCAGTATAAAAACTGATGAGGGGGATGTTGACGGGGTAGCCAACGTTTTGATGGAGGCAGG
>CAYRRO010000079.1:945-1669 GCA_964426685.1 uncultured Candidatus Saccharibacteria bacterium | reverse complement strand
AATAATCTCATTCCAAAAAACCAAAAGGAGGTTAAAATGGAAGTGTTTCTGATTATTGGTCTCGTGGTTATTATACCGCTCAACTACCTATTAAACGGATGGGTGCTGACAAAGCTATGGGAATGGTTCGTGGTTCCGACATTTGGCCTACCTGTACTAAGCATCGTTCCTGCTATTGGGATATTCGTAATTGTCGAATACTTGACTGAGCATACAATCGTCTCAAAATCCAGCGATGATGACAAGTCCACAGGGCAGAAATTCAGCGAAGCAACTGGCAAGGCCATTCTCATCCCTCTTTTCTACCTGCTCGTGGGGTGGGTTCTCAGATTATTCATGTAACCACAAAAAGAACCGCCGTAAGGAAGTGTAACAACACATCCCCGAGGCGGTTTTTATTTTTTAAACACCAACTCTCTCACAGTTTGCATTAAGACCATGGAGAAGAACCAACTCGATCTTAATATAATTTAAGACGTTTAATCCAATAAATAAAATTTCATAAATACAATCTTTTTCAATACTTATAAAAATCACAAATATCTAATAATTGGATATTATCCCCAGTTATTATCAATATGATAAAGTATTAATATGATTCACGTTCTTAAATTTATTGGAAAGATACTCATATCTTTACTAATTTTCTTTATTTCTTTTCTAATAATTAGAATAATTTTACCGGTCAGAATGGAATTAGGTGGCTGTAATGATTGTGGTGGTA
>CAYRRO010000079.1:241-935 GCA_964426685.1 uncultured Candidatus Saccharibacteria bacterium | reverse complement strand
TTTTGGGCGGTAATGAAAATTGTTCAAGTGATGCTAAGTTTGATAATCACCTTAGTTATATCAATAAGGTTATTTAGACCTAAAAAACAAAGCGCCATATAACGAGGTATGAAAACAAAACGTGATACTTAGGATCGACTCAAAAAAATTTCGCTGCTATGTAAGCAGCTATAAGCAAAATTAATATAATAAAAGAAACGTTACCTTTTCTTTTAAAAATTTTTTTAACACCGGGCGGAAGTTCATCCTTAGATAAGAAATCAAAAGTATCTCCGGAATTAAAATCTGCTATCGAATATGATTTTTTGCATGTAGGGCACGTGACGGTATCATCAATATTTCTCTCAACAGTAGAGCCTGTGCCACATGTACACAGCAATTCATAAAATATATGACACAGCTGTCATGTTTAATCTTGGAGATGGATACCTCTTCTCCAAGTGTTACAACTTTTGAACCTTCGGGATAAAAATAATAACCACTCTTTTTACAATTTAAACAATCAGCCTCTATATAGTTACCCTTTTTAATTATTTCTAATAGACTTTCTTCGGTTAACATATATTAAGTATACATCTTTTTAAAACCAACATTCTCAACCAATTTCACGCAAAAAAATCAAAACTAATAAATACTAGAAATATTTTCCTACTTTTTGACTACTAAACATTACTAATGCATAATTTTAATATGA
>CAYRRO010000079.1:0-231 GCA_964426685.1 uncultured Candidatus Saccharibacteria bacterium | reverse complement strand
AATAATCCTTTCATCGGTCTTGATATGGTTTTTCATAATAAAAAATTACCCTTGTTTAAAATTATCACTTTGGAAGAAGGGCGTTTATCCAAATTGCGCCGTCATTACTGTAGATCCGGGCCCTCGCGTTGAAAAAAGCAGGTGCGCAAAGGCTGGTGAGGAACCTGTAAGTAATTTTGATTTTACTACCGGTAAAACTGATCCAAGTATTGAAATTATTCCTTGCTGTGA
>CAYRRO010000078.1:0-1709 GCA_964426685.1 uncultured Candidatus Saccharibacteria bacterium | reverse complement strand
AACATCTTTTGGAAAACAACTACCTCCGTAACCTATACCTGCGCTCAAAAACCTTGGACCGATTCTGTTATCAAGACCCATACCTTTGGCTACAACTGAAACATCGGCGCCGGATCTTTCGCAGATTTGGGCCATCTCATTTATAAAAGAGATCTTAGAAGCTAAGAAGGCGTTGGAGGCATATTTAACCATCTCTGCCGATCTTAAATCACATTCCAAAATAGGCTTACCTAAATGTTCGTAAAGCCCCCTCATTATCGAAAAGGCTTTTTCGGAATCCGAACCAATAACAGTTCTATCAGGCTCCATCATATCTTCAACAGAATAACCCTCTCTTAAAAACTCAGGGTTTGAGACCATATCAAAATCAGCATTGCTAGTCATATTATCTCTGATAACTTGTTTTAATTTTTGATTTGTACCCACTGGTACAGTGCTTTTAGTTACAATAACTTTGTAACTATCTATAAGCTTACCAATGTCAGCAGCAACCTTCCAAACGGCAGACAAATCTGCATCTCCTGTATCACTTTGCGGAGTACCCACACATATAAATATTACATCTGAATTCCTAACACCCTCACTCAAGGATGTGGTAAAAGTCAATCTTCCTTCTGAAATATTTTTAAGTACTATTTCAGATAAACCTGGCTCAAAAATAGGCATTTCGCCTTTTTTGATTCTCTCTATCTTTTCTTCGTTTATATCTACACCAATAACATCATTGCCCCAATCGGCAAAAATTGCGGCACCTACTAAACCTACGTAACCTGTTCCAACAACACATATTTTCATAATAAATTGAAGCCACCTCGAAAATAATTATTATTCAGGGAGAGAAGAGGTGGGATTGGCAGTTTTGTATTTCCCCCTGATATCATTTATTCTAATTTTTAAAACGTCAAGGGCCATTCTAACAGAATTTGAGATGGGATTAAACTTTTTAGATTTAACGTACACCCAAGTCACCGGAATTTGTTTAATTTTATAACCAAGTTTCCTTGCAAGATAGAGGACCTCCACGTCCCAGGCACCAAAGTACGTGCCTTTAACATCCTTTGTATTTGCACCGTAAATCAACATTCTACCAAAAATATCCTTTGCCGCTTTTCTAGTAAAAAGTTTAAAACCACATTGACTGTCGTTTATTCCGGGTACCGCTAATGCTTGAACAAAAATATTAAAAACCCTTCCCATAACATGTCTGTAAAAAGGTTCACCCACTCTTTTAGCACCTATACCCTCTCTGCTACCTATAACAACATCAAAATCATGTTCCAAAGCCCAATTACTAAATTTTTTAATATCCTCTATCGGAGCCGACAAATCAGCATCAGCCATATAAATTAACTCACCTTGGGCCTTCATCACACCTGTCCAAACTGCGTAGCCTTTTCCCTTGTGAGGATTATCAATTAGCACAACCTCTGGGTTATCCTTAGAATATTCCAAAACTTTGGACGCAGTGTTATCGGGACTTCCATCATTAACAATTAAAACTTCAAATGATTCCGTAAAATTCCTCATAAAATTTACTATCTGAGTTAAGGTAGAAGTAATTTTATCTTCTTCGTTATATGCAGGTACGACAATAGAATAGTTCATTTATTTTTATCTTTCCAAATTACCTTACTATAAACAAGATAATTCCAAATTAAGCCAATAACAATTCCTATAAAAAATGCAATATTTGAAACCCAAAAGGTATC
>CAYRRO010000077.1:0-1711 GCA_964426685.1 uncultured Candidatus Saccharibacteria bacterium | reverse complement strand
GGAAAAGACAAAAAATAAAAAAACAAAGAACCCATTAATGCCCGATGGGTTCTTTTCTTTTTGGCTCACTTATATTAGGTTCGCCACCATATTCAGGAAGATCAAGATTTTTCAAATCTTTGCGACCTAACAACCAATTGAACATATTTGCAATTGTTACCCCGACCTTTAAACCGGTGAAAGACCCGGGCCCCGGCATCGGTTCAAACTCCGAAATATCTTTTAAATCCAACTCATTTCTTTTTAACAAATCTTTTATAGCCCCAACAATATCAATACTTCCCTCAATAAAATCTATCTCCTTTTCAACATCACCACCATATTCTAAAAGACTGACTTTTCTCACATCCCTATTAGAAGAATCAATATAAATTTTTAATTGCGATTTTTCTTGTGTTTTCATCTATATACTCAAAATAAATTTTTACTGAATCTTCAGGCAATAAATTATTAATAATTTCAGGCCACTCTATCAAAGTTATCATGTTTTTATCAACAAGCATTTCCTCAATCCCAATGTCTCTTGCCTCTTCCTCCGAAGTTAATCTGTAAAGATCCACGTGATTAACATAACCATACTTCCTTGCTACCACAAAAGTTGGGCTTTGAACACGGTTTTTTAAACCCAACGCCTCAACAAAAAATCTTGTAAAGGTGGTTTTACCACTTCCAAGATCACCGTATAAAGCTAAAACGGAACCTTTTTTTGTTTTCTTTGCTAATTCAATAGCAAGTTTTTTAGTTTCTTCGGTAGATTTGGTAATACTTTCCATAAAAATATTCCCGAAACTGATGCCCCCAAAACATCAACAAATACATCGCTAAAACTTGAAGATCTTTCCGCTGTAAATGACTGGTGATATTCATCAAAAACAGCGTAAAAAAATGAAAGCAAGATTGAAAGAGGTATGTTTTTTGTAGCTTTAAAATAGGAAATACAAAGAATCATAAACATTATTATGTGACCAATTTTTTGTACGGGCTCGGTGTTTGCCACAGTGGAATTCACGACCTCCCCGGGCTGGGAAGAAAGAATAAAAATTACGGACATTACCACTAAAGCCGGGAGCCAGTTAATAATTTTTTTCACTATGGTATTTTACCATTTACACCGTAGGTTCGGGATTCAAAGTCAACCCTGGTAAAAATATTTTTTCTCTTCCTGAAACCTAAATAGAAGAAAATCATAAATTCCAAAAATACAGTTAAATAAAAATAATCGGTTGTGATTTTTTCATATAATTTTTTATAAATACTATCTTTTTGAAAATTTTTTAGAACGACGCTTTCAAAAGTCTCTTCCGGCACTACTTCTTCCTCAGTTCTTAAAACAATATCTTTTTTAATTTTTTTATTTAGATTTTCCAAGTATTTTTCATAAACCTTCTTTGACCAAACCTCCTTTTTAGGAGTTAAATAAACCTGTCCATTAGATAAATTTAATATTTCAAAAAACAGACCGGTTTTTTCTATCCCAAAACCTTTTACTCTTATCAACATTTCTTTTTGCAGATTAGGGAGGTCAGAAACTAATGAGTAAGAAGATGCCCACGAATTTTTTTCCGGATTAAATATTTCAACAATTCCGTTTTCGATTACCGGTTTAATTAAAAATAATTCTTCTGTAAAACCCTCTAACTCATATTTAAAATTAACTACCGTCTCTTTATTTTCATCTATAAGATATCTGCTTAATGAAAAATCAAAGTAA
>CAYRRO010000076.1:0-1787 GCA_964426685.1 uncultured Candidatus Saccharibacteria bacterium | reverse complement strand
TAGGTCATAAACAAGACTTTGACCTAAAACATCTCTAAACATTGTTTTACCCCAATCATTTCCGGAATTTCTTAACAATATGCATTTGTGTTGTTTACTCGCCCCCTCCCCAAAAAAATCATAATCCATACTGCTATATCCAAATTCTTTTTTAGCACAAACGCGTAAGGTTTTTTGAGAATTGTATCTTGTTCCTCCTCCTGATATTCTTATTTCAATAGGCATTTGTAAACCTAATTTCCCACTCTCGTCAAAATAAAATAATTCACCCGGTTTTTGCCAGTCTTCTCCTTTTTGCGTGAAATTGGGGGACTTGCTACTTTCGCCCTCAACATATATGCCTTTAACAGGGTCCCAAAGATTAGTTGGGTCTGTTACTAAAACAACTATAGGAACGGTGTGCTTATTGAAAATAAAGACATTGGTGTGAATTTTATCTTCTAAAACACCGTTTGAAAAAAATCCAAACTTGATTACGGAGTTTTTATTTATTGTTATTTCGTTTTCATAAAGGGCAGACAGGCTGTTTGGGTCGGATCCGTCCAGAGTATATCTAATTTCAAATTGTTGATTTGAGGGATTTATTTGAAAATTTATGCTTTCTTCATATATGCCGGATTCATGGGATGTTTTGTATGAAAAAGATGAAACTTTTCTATTGTTCTTTTTTATTGGGAAAAAAATAAGGAAAAACAACAAGCTGAAAGAAAGGGTTACTGGAACAATAAACCCTAAGACTTTAAGAATCTTATTTTTAATTAACAATCCCTTTATCTTCATAAAAGGATACTTCCAAATCTTTGTAATTTTTTAATATACTGTCCTTGAATGCAAGTAATTCCTTTGAGTTTTTAAATTGCACATTCATTAGTAATTCAGAGCTTTCTTCTTTATGATCAAGTCTTTTAATTTTTGATACTTTGGTGATTTTTTTAAGATCGTTTAGGATTTTTTCTACAGGAGGATTTTTATCCGAATCAAATTTTATGTATAGGTTGGTTGATTCCGGCTGTGATTTTCTAAACAATCCTTTTAGAATCAAAATAGTAGTAATTAGAGAAAAGGCTATTAGTGTGATGTACCTCTGTTCTGCTCCAAAACCTAATCCTACAGATATACATAAAAATAAATATACTAGCTCTTCCGGTTCTTTGATAGCGGCTCTGAATCTTACAATAGAAAGAGCGCCCACTAAACCTAAAGACAGTGCCAGAGAAGATTTTATTATTGTAATTACAAGAAATGTAGTTAAAGCAAGGAGTGAAAAGTTGTTCGAAAACTTACTTTTATTGGATAAGCTAAGACCGAATTTTACATATATTATTCTTAAAATAAAAGATAGTACTGCTGTCAAAACCATATCCGATATGAAAAGAGGAATATTAATGTTTGAGGCAGTGCTAAAGTAATTTTGAAGTATTATATCTTGGTTCATTTTACTATTTTAACATGTTTGGGATTTGGTATCCTGATTTATTGAGGTCTACTTCTGTTTTCTGGTCGGGGTGACAGGACAAAGCAAAGCTTGCATTTTCGCTTCGCTCAAAAGTGGAACCTCTACGTTACGCTCAGCAAGCTTCGCTACGTAAAGTTTCGATCCAGACCACCCACTAAAAAAGGTTCGTATACCACTTGCAGTGATATCCGAACCTTTTCTGGTCGGGGTGACAGGACTCGAACCTGCGGCCTCTCGCACCCCATGCGAACGCGCTAGCCAACTGCGCCACACCCCGACGACAGAGTTATTTTATCACCTTAGTAGTTATTTTGTATTTGGATTATTTAAA
>CAYRRO010000075.1:0-1813 GCA_964426685.1 uncultured Candidatus Saccharibacteria bacterium | reverse complement strand
TGGCTCCCCCGCGTGGACTCGAACCACGAACCTGCCGGTTAACAGCCGGACGCTCTACCATTGAGCTACAGGGGACCGATCTATTTAAATATATCAAAATTCTATCGTATCTAACTATAACTAATAAATAGGTTTTTGATCGTGGCTCAATCGCAAGGTTCTCAAGCGAAGCGAGATGGTTCTTCCCATTGAGCTACTTTTGACGCTATAGTACGAAGTGCTATGGCTCAAATGAAGGTCGAAGTGTAAGCTAAGACCTTACAGGGGACTACTCACAGCGTAGAGATTATATCAATTCAAACTTAAATCCTCAATTACTCTTTATGTATTTTTTTCAAATCGGTGTCTTCTTCCATTTTAAACCTAAAGAACAAGGAAAACGCTAATATAATAAATAAAAGCCAGTTTAGAATAAAACCATAAACAACGGGTGATAAAGTAGAAAAAGCTCTAACTATCATAGGTATTGTTGACGCATGTATACAAATCTGAAAAGCAGACTTAAAGTCTATCTTTTTCTTTGTGGAAATAGAAGCAATGTACACCCCTAATGCCGATAATAAAATAATAAATATCGAACCTCCTACATATTCAAACAAAAAAGTAGGTATGAACAATGCTAAAGGTAATAAAAAAGGTAAAAGTTCAACCACTTTATCAATCGTTCGCATTTTTTCATTTAATAAATTTTTATCTAACGTGCCATTCGGGATATTTTTTAATGGTTGTGCAACTATTCCCTCTGCATCTGTTTTATATAAAATATTTTCGGAATTAACTAAAAACATCGTGTTATACTCGTCAATTTTTTCAATTGTTCCTTCTTTATCAAAAACAAACAAATTCTCAGGTAATTTAGAATCCCCACCTAATTCTATCTGTTTGATAATGACAGGCCCTTCCTTATTAGTACTCCAGGAACCATTTTTAAATTCAATAACTAAATCTTCGGGGAAACCTTCTTCAATACTCTGATAGGCAGTATTTATTTCTGAAATATATTTTGGAAGGTAAATAATTGAGTATCCTATGACTGATATAACGGACACCAAGAAAGATAGGGCTAAAAAATATTTGATTGAGAAATTTATTTTAGTTTTAACGATGTCATTATAATATTTTGGGGAAGATACGCTGTTTTTAAGAACATATAAAAAGGTTTTTAGTTTTTTCATGAAGTCATTTTATCAGAAGGGATGGTAAAATACATTTATGCAATATCAAATAACATCAGATAATATTGAATTGTCTCCCAGCATGGAGGCTTTAACGAAAGAGAAATTTGAAAGGATAGAAAGTAGGGTTAAACACTTACCAGAAGGTTCGTGTTTTGCAAGAGTAGTTTTAAATTCGGTGCCTGAGGAACAATTTGAAGCTAAAGTTAATTTAGATCTTAGCGGCAAAGAATATTTTTCTGATGAAACTGCTTTTACTTTGGAAAATGCTTTGGTAGAGGTAGTTGAGGAATTGCTAGAAATGATCGAAAAAGATAGTATAGTCCAGCGCAGAAAGGATTTGAAAAAAGAAGTTGATTTGGAAGAGTTTTTAACAGACCAGGCACAGTAGTATAATACGATTTTTAGGGAATAAGGTTAGCGAAGTTGACCAAGAGAGGGAAGGTTTGAGTAAGTTAAAAAGATTTACTTTGAAATCGGTGAGGGTGATTAGCTCCTGTTGGAGCGAAGCGACAACCGGAGATAATCTAGGTAGAGGTAAATTAAAAGAGATGATTTGAGCGTAAGCGAAAGAGATTGAAGAAGGTAGGTGAGGTTTAAACATGGGTGATTAGCTCAATTGGCAGAGCAAGCGTCTT
>CAYRRO010000074.1:0-1826 GCA_964426685.1 uncultured Candidatus Saccharibacteria bacterium | reverse complement strand
ATGTACATACAATTAATTCTCGCATATTTCCCGCAAAATGAAAATATTGTTGCGTATTGCTGGTATAATGTTTTTAAAAACTATATAGAAAGAAGAGGATAAAATGTCAAAAAGATTTTTAGAAAAGTACGGAAATCCACTTGTAAGTGTGGGCGAAAAAGAAGTATGTGTAAGGGTGTTCGCAAACGAAGCAGATCTTCCTACCCAGGATGATATAGATAAGTCGTGGGTAACGTTGTTTTCAAACGGTTCCCCAGTGGTTCAAGTACCACTCAAAATTGAGGGCGAACTTGTAAAAAATAAAAAGGAGGGTTCAAAGCAGATTGTTCTGGTTGCAAATCTACCAGTTCTGCGACTACACGTGGCTAAATATGACACTGCGATTGTCGCAAAAATCGGTACTCTAGAAAGCAGCCCTGTACAAGTAATAATTAATTAATATCCATACCCTCGTGATTACATAAAATTACGAGGGTAAATTTAAATATCTATTCACAATTTACAGATCAATAATTTTTAGCTCCTTATCTCGCAAAAAGCTCGGGGTAGAGGTACTGGTTAAAATTGTTTGATTGTTTTCAATACAGTTTGCTACCGCTTCTTGATGTTTTCCGTCCAGTTCTGAAAATATATCATCCAAAAGAAGCACCGGTTTATCTCCTTTGTTTTTTTCAATAAATTCCATTTCAGAAATTTTTAGCGAGAGTACACAGCTTCTTTGCTCTCCTCTGGAACCGAAATTAGATATATCGTGACCGTCAAATAGTATTTCAAAATCATCACGATGGGGGCCTATTAATGTCGTCATTGCGCCTATTTCTCGGCTTTTATATTCTTGTAACCTTTCTTCGCTCATTTCGTTTTTCTTGTAATTTATTTTAAGTTCAGTTTTTTTATTGTTTAGTTCTTTTCCGTATTTTGAAACAATCGGTTCCATGTCCTCAAACATTTTCGACCTTTTTTCTTGGATAGATTTTCCGTGATTTAGAACTTGAGTTGTGTAAAAACCAATTTCATTTTGGCCGCCAAAACCTTTGTTAATATTTTCCAACAATTTATTTCTTTGCCTAATTGCTTGTAAATAGTTGTTTAAATTTCTTTTGTATTCCAAATTAATTTGAGAAAGAATGTTATCAATATATTTTCTTCTTTCTGAAGGAGATCCTGTTATAAGTTGTATGTCGCCGGGGGAGAATAGTACAGAATTAAATACACCCGTAAAGTACTGAATGCTTTTTACAACTTTATTTATTTTAGCTTTTTTAGTTGATGCGGTATCAAATTTTTCACTCTTTATGATCTGTAATTCCATCTCTAAGTTATCTTCTTTTGTTTGGATGTTTGCCGTAATTGTACAGAAATCCTTATCGTACTGTATCAAGTCCCTGTCATATTTTGACGTTTTTAGTCTTCCTACCGAAAGTATGTAAATAGATTCCAAAATGGTAGATTTTCCCGAGCCGTTGTCGCCGGTTATTAGGGTTGTGTTTTCGTCAAAATCTATTTTTAGATCTCGATGATTTCTAAAATTTGTTAAGGCTACGTTGTTTATTTTCATGTTTAGTTGTTTAGATATTTTTGTGAATTTTTTTATTCTTGTAAATCTATCACCTTAATTTTTTTCATAGAAGCGTTTTTAAAATATAATTTCTGTTAAGTATTTTAGAGACTCACAATATAAAAAACTAAAGTAATTTTTTCTGCTTTAAATTACTCTTTGATATTTTTTCTATTTTATTTTTAGAAATTTTATCAGCTTTTTGATTTACTGTTTTTAATGGTTGGCAAGTAGGGCAGTAGTACGTACCCCTTCCGTTAATTTTTTC
>CAYRRO010000073.1:0-1918 GCA_964426685.1 uncultured Candidatus Saccharibacteria bacterium | reverse complement strand
AATCTATTGCGGTTGTAATAAGAATTTTCTTTTTCACAAAGGAATTTTAGCACACTGGGCTCAGCCCGGCGAGGGCTGAGCCTAGGGCTGAGCCCTCAAGGTCAGGTCTTGAGGGAAGATAGAACACTACCAAAAAGATTTAACTTCCTAACATCATCGGAATTAAATAAAAAGGGTGCAAGCTTGTTTTTGAAATTTTCTGGAATACCCTCAAGAGTATATTTGTCTGTGGCTTTCTGAACAATATCCCCTAAGTTGTTTTCCTTAGCAAAATCCAAATCAATCCTAGCACCCTGAGAATAAAGCCAAACAATGTCATAAATATCTCTCGGTTGAGTTATTTTCCTCTGAACATAAGCAGCTAATTTTTGAACTATGGTCTGATTAATTTTGTTTGCCACAATATTTTCAATAAATCCATATTTATTAAACAAAACTACCTCAGTACTTTGCCCTTTCCAAAAACTAGCATAGTCAAACTTAATCATCAATTTTTCTCTGGGATTTGTAGTAATTTTTAGTTCTTTCAGCAAACTTGGAAATCTTAAGTCAAAATATGTCTTACCTGTGGGTAAATTACCTGAGTCATTTTTTTCATTTAAATTCTTCCCTTCTTTTATTTGAGACCTTAATTCAACCTCCAAACCTTCCGCCTGAAATCTTCTAACAACTTCTGAAACCAAGCTTTTTACTTCAGTATTTAAAAGTCCTAAATTATCAAAATCTAAGTCTTCCGAAAAACGGTTTGAGTTTCTTAGTAAACGCAAGCTAGTTCCTCCTACAAATGATAGCTTTTCTGAGTTAGGTAAAGAATACATTGTAGCTATAAATTTAGACTGTAAATATTCCCTTATAACCCCACGCCTCTTATCTATGGGGGCTTTACTCTCTTTTGCGAAATTTAAAATTTGATCGAAATTGGTAATAATATTATGCATTTTTTATTACATCCCTCACCCACTTAGGAAAGTGTTGTGAATAATTAAATAACTCTGTTTGATTTATATTATTTAGATCTACCCGATATTCAGCTAAATTCTTAACTTTTCGAATATATATCAAATCAAGCAATGCTTTTTCAGGATTTGCAATACTATAGTAAAGACCACTTCTCTCATCTAGCAAACTCTTGTAACCAAAATATAAATTTTCATTTATTTTACTGTAATTAAAATTACCTAAAGGTGTATTTATTTTTTTAGATGTAACTGTTGTAATGCTAGTAACGACACTAGAAATATCTGGAATAACTCCAAATATATTCAAGGCTGATTCTAAGCTCACATAAGATGGTGAGTAAAGTTTATTTGCTATCACAAACTCGTCTATATTTAAATTTGGAAAAATATAGAATCCTCTTTTTAATCCAATCAAATCCCCACGCTTTATCATTCTATGAAGTTGAATGTTAATCTGATTAACGGGCTCACCAGGAAAGAGCTTTAAAACATCAGTTCTTGAAAATACAGGCATTTTAATGTTCGTCTTTAAATTTTGTAGTTTCATTAACAGTTAATATACAATAATGTATATTATCTGTCAACACACTCACTAAGTTCAGTTTAAACATACCAACAAAAACAGATACGGTAAATAGAGGAAATTCTAGTGAAAATAGAGAGAGGGCTCAGCCCGCGGAGGGCTCAACCAGAAAAATTAAAAATTAAGAGGGCTTGAGCCCTTTTTGGGCTCAAGCCCCGAATTGGGAATCAATCCCGCCTGACACAACGCGTAGCGTAACCAATACCCTTAGAGTTGATGGTCGGGAAGCCGTTATGCAAGTAGACGTGCCAGGCAATCGAGCTACCGCTAGAGTACTCAGTAGAAGACCAAAAGTAGCTCGTAGTAGTGAAGGCAGCAGAAGTTTTGTTGTAAATGCCATCACGGTAAGCCCGCTGTAACTCCTTTTGACTAGGTA
>CAYRRO010000072.1:0-2090 GCA_964426685.1 uncultured Candidatus Saccharibacteria bacterium | reverse complement strand
CATATTTTTGGGCAATTTCCTTTGTGTTATCAGTACTGTTATTATCCACAACCAATAATTCAATATTTTCGTAATTCTGATTTTTGATAGATTTCAAACATTTTTCTATAGTTCTGCTTGAGTTTTTTGTTGTTATAACAACAGATACTAATGGCTTATTCATTTATAATTTCCAAAAACTTTTTGTATGTCTTATCATAATTGTAATTAAAACTATCTTTCCATGAATTATATCTATATTTATCATACAGTTTTTTGTCATTAAAAAGCTTGATTATTCCTAAAGCCATGCTGTGTGGTGTGGGGCCACAGACTATACCGGTCTTCCCATTCTTGCAAGAATCCCTTAAACCATCGACATCATAAACAACAGCCGGGGTACCGCAACTATTAGCCTCCGTTACTATTAAACCCCAACCTTCTTTTACCGAAGTAACGCATATGATATGAGCTTTCTTTAACAATTCCATTTTTTTCTTATTTGATACTTTTCCAAAATATTTAATATCTTTAGCATATTTTGAATATTTCACATCTTCGATAAACTCACTTGCGTATTGATTTTTACCATAACCTGCAATAAAAAATTTTAAATTAGGTATTTTACTTCTTGCCAACTCAAAAGCTTTTAAAACATGCTTAGGTCTTTTCATTTTTCTTATCGACCCAAGGTAAATCATTGTAGGATTTTTTTCTTTTTTGGTATTTTTGAAATCCTTTTCACCAATAGGAGAAAATTCCAAACCTTCGGGAATAATTGAAATTTTATCGTTCTTAAAACCATGTTTTTTTAAATCTAATTTTGTACTTTCTGAAATAGTAATTGTCCTTACGTTACTTAACATTCTTAGGTATAAGGGTTCTACCAAATAACCAATTAAACTAAGTGGGAACTGCATACCATAAAACCAAATCTCCCTACATAACTGGTGTATAAAAATTATATTTTTCTCTTTGACGTAAAATTTACAGAAAAATGGAATGGTATTTATTTCATCAATAACTAAATCGGCCCAACCAATCAAATTCTTTTTATAAAAAAGGTAAGCATTCCAATAAACTGAAATTAAATTACCCACTCTAATAACTCTGTAGCCATCAATTACTTCGTCTCTTTCACAATCCTTAAAGCCACTGGTTAATATTGTTACATCATATCCGTCTTTAACCAGTCTCTTAGCTAATTCCTCGTTAACCACCTCAGCCCCTCCGGCTAAGGGGTGTTTTTTATCTTTCCATGTCATCCATAGAATTTTTTTAACCTGGGGTTTCTTTAAGTTCTTTTTCCAACTTAAGTTTTTGGAGTACTCGCCTGTATTTATCTTCAAATCAAGCTCTTTATCGTAAAACCACTTTCTTTTCTTTTTATCACTGTAATAATGCAATATTCTTAATCTGTAGAAAATAGCTATAGTTTCAAGAACTATCGCTCTTACATTTTTATTTAAAAAATAAGGTTGTTTTTCGCCACCGTCCTCTTCGTGCCATATTGTTTGTATCGGAGATTCAAAAATTCTTTTAAAACCAAGGTATCTCGCTACCGAAATTAATTCAATATCAAACGCAGATTGTTTTATAACCAGTCTTGGTAAAACTTCCTCCAAAACCTCCCTCTTAAATACTTTTAGTCCTACCTGCGTATCCTTAACACCAACTCCCAAGAATATTTTAATTAATCTATGATAAACCCGACTATAAAATCTTCTAATTAAGGGGTAATTAACTTTTGAGGCGGGATGTATTTTACTTCCAATCACAATATCAGCGTCATACCATTCCAAATGCTCCAACATTAATGAGATTCCGTTGGGATTTACATTTATACCGGGATCTATAAAAACTACATAATCCCCACGTGATCTCGCTGTACCATATCTTAGGGCGTAACCCCTACCTCTTTCATTAGAATATCCTAAAACCCGTACTTTATTTCTTTTTATTTTCTTAATTTCTTCATAAGAATCTCCGGATTTGCCGTCAACCACAACAATAATTTCGTAATCAAAACGAATTTTTGATATTGCGTCGTCAATATCTATAACATTCTTAAGAATATTCTTCTCTTGTTTGTGGGCAGGGATAATAACTGA
>CAYRRO010000071.1:0-2117 GCA_964426685.1 uncultured Candidatus Saccharibacteria bacterium | reverse complement strand
TAATACCCAGGATGTATTTAAATCTGCTTATTGAGGACATTAAACCCATAATAGTTAATTAATTGACACTTTTCAACGGTTTTGGTAAGATAGGCCCATAGAATTTACTTAATATTTTCTTTAGACTAAAAGCCCCCATAGAAAATACATCTGCTCAAAAAATAATATTATGAAATTAGATATAGCGCAGAAAAAATTTATCGAAGAATTAAAGTCCGAAGGAAAATCGGGTGCTACAGTTATTGCCTACAACAAAGACATAGAACAACTTTTGTCTTTTTTATTTTCAAAAAAAATTGATGAGGTTGAAAAAATTTCAATTGAACCAGTAGTTGCATTTATGAAAGACCTGGGAGAAAAAAACTACACTCCAAAATCAATCTCAAGAAAAACAAATGCCGCTAGAACTTTTATTAAATATTTAGCAAAAGAAGGGTATCTAAAAGAAGACATTTCTTCTCAATTAAAACACCCAAAATTTGAAACAGGTGCACCAAGAATACTTTCAAAAATGGAGTACAGAGCTTTGAGAGATTCTGCAAAAAATGATGTCAGAAGCTACGCTATGATAGAACTTCTACTTCAAACAGGAATTACTATTTCAGAACTAGCTGGGATTGAAATGAAAGATATTGAAATGAAAGATGAGATAGCCTCATTGTTTATTCCTAGAAGAAACAATAAAGAATCAAGAAATATACCGGTCAACAAACCCGCCGCAGAAGCAGTAAAAAAATATATTGAGGATGAGAGATCCAAAGTATCCAAAGCTTCTGAAAACTTGTTTATTACAAAAACAGGAAAAGGGTTATTAATTAGAAATATCAGATCTACTATAGATAGATTTTTTAGAATTGCAGGTATTGAAAAGGCAAAAGTAAATGACTTAAGACATACATTTGTAGCTTTTCATCTTGAAAACGGTGTGAATATCTCTTACTTAGCAAAGGTCGCAGGACATAAAAGAGAATCCACTACTGAAAAATACCTAGAATACATCAAAAAACCGGAAAAAATGGATAAGACAGAACTATCTACCCTTTAAGATAGGTTTCTCTCAAATAATTTTAAAGAAACTAAGGTTTAAATCTAACTTCAATCAATCAGCTTGTGCAAAATATATGAGAGTATTGTCATCACCACTGAAAAAACTACGGCTGTTAAAAAGCTATCTACATTAAATCCGGGTACAATATTTGTAGCTAAAATCACCATCAAAGCATCTATAATAAAAGTAAATAAACCCAAGGTTAGAATTGTTACCGGTAAAGACAGGAGCAACAAAATTGGTTTAACCAAAATGTTTAAAGCCGCTAAAATCAAAGCAACTATTAAAGCAACTTTGAAAGAAGAAACCGTTACTCCGGAAAGAAGATATGCCGTAGCATAAATTGCAAAACCATTTACTATGAATTTTATTATTTTATTTAACATTAATTTCACCTCCTATTGAAATAATAACATAAATAACTTATCTGAATGTATTACATTAATCGTTTACAATAATTAATTAGTATGTTACGTTCTCATTAATATGGAATATGCTACATTAACTAAACAAAATCAAATAACGGTTCCAATGAAAGTAAGAGATAAGCTAAAACTTAAACCAAGCGACAGGTTGGTTTTTTATGAATCTGGCGAAACAATCAAAGTGTCAAAACTTAAATCTTTAGATGATTTTAAAGGTTTATTAAAGGATTCTAAGATTAAACTAAATAAACAGATGATAGAAAGTGCTTGGACGGAAAGACAAATCAGAAATGAAAAGAAAAACAACTAATGAGACTTTAAATGATAAAGTTCGTTTATCTAAAGGGGTTGTTATAGATACAAACATTTTAATAAGAGCTCTAATTGATGAAAGCCCGGAATTAACAAAAATAATCACCAATACGGATGAGGTTCATATTCCATTACCAATATTTTTTGAAACGGCATTTGTTCTAGAAAAATTTTATAAACAATCTAGAGAAATGATTATTGATTATTTTTTTACAATAATTTCCTACGATAACATTTTCACCGATAGAGGTACTCTTAAAGAAATTCTTTATACCTATGAAAGAAAACATAATTTAAGTATCATAGATTGTTTTCTAATTACTTATGCCAAG
>CAYRRO010000070.1:0-2134 GCA_964426685.1 uncultured Candidatus Saccharibacteria bacterium | reverse complement strand
CCCTCCAGACCTTTTTCTTTGGCTATTTCAAAATATTCTTCAAGCTTTTCAAATTCATCGGTTTCAAGATACTCATCGGTTTGAATGACGTCGCCCGGGCCTATTACCGTGTCTAAAAGCTCTCTTCTTTCATGCAGAGGTTTTTCAATTACCGACTCTCCGTTTAAATATAAAATATCAAAAACAAAGTATTTAAAAGGAATATTTTTCGCAGTTTCTTTAATGTTGTATTTTCTTTTTCTTTGCATCGTCTCCTGAAAGGGGAGGAATTCTCCGGTTGCTTTGTTATACCCAATTCCTTCGCCGTCTAAAATTACTGAATCTACCTTTATTTGTTTTACTGCCGCCTCTACTATGTCAGGGTATTGGTGAGTGGTTTCTTCGAGATTTCTGGTAAAGGTTCTTACTAGAGAAGTGCTTTTTGCATCTCCAAATAAATTAGATTGACTTGTTTTATCATTCATATGTTTTTTTTGATAAAAACCTTTTTTTGCAAAATGAAGTTGAACTCTGGTTCCGTCGAATTTAAATTCCGCCCAAACCTTGTTGATTCTTTCCATAATTTCTTCCATACCGCTAACTCTTTGTGCTTTTTGAGATAAAATCGGAACCCCTATTTCCATTTGTATGTAATCAATTCCTTTTATTCCTTTTTCCTTAATTTTTTTTGCTATCAAACCTATATCAGGGTGAATATTGTATTTAGCTTCAATATTTTTTGCTAAAGATTTATTTCCAAGGTAGTTTGCCAGAGCCGAAATTATTGTTAATTCGGTAAATCCAAGTCTCATTGTTCCTAAAATTATTCTTGCTACATGTTTGGCTGATACAGGGTCAATTTCTTTTAAAAGTGTCGATATTTTTGATATTTTACTTTCTTGGGACCCTGTTCCTTCGATCAGGGCAATCTCTAAAAGTTTGGAATGAACCTCAGATACGGAGGGTTCGCTGAATTTTTTATCATTTTTCTTAAACTCAAAAATTACGTTTCCCAGGTCTCCGGTTTTTCTGTACGCATTTTGAATTTCTTCGGTTGATAATTTTTTCTGGGTAGTGGAGAAGGTTTGTTGTATAACTTTTAACATCATTTTTTCGGCAATGTTAAATTTAATTTCTTCAAAAGGGGCTTCAACGTATCCGGATGCCAGATATATTGCTTTATCTATCTCTTCCACTGAGAGTTCTTTTATCAATTCGGTTAGTATATCGGTCATTTCCAAGCGCTTGGGGGTGTCTTCAAGTCTTTGCATGTAAATTGAAAAATCACTGAATTTCATAGGGCTATTATAGTATATATTTTTGATAATTATCTTTTCATCGCAACTTACTTTATTGGAGATTATTTCAACTCATACCTTGAAGACTTGGTGCTCCCGAGCTTTTGAACTATGTCCATATCAACCAGTGCCTTCAAATCTCTAAGCGTTGTATCCTCTGAAATATCAGGGAAAAGCGTAGAAAAATCTTTGTTTTGAAGTACCCCGTAATCCTGGAGATACTCAATAATTCTTTCTTGACGAGGGCTCACCCTTGTTCTTCCGGTAGCTTTAGCAATCTTTGTGTCCTTGGCTAATAATTTTACGTTCTGGGAGACGGTTGAAACTTCGGAGGCGAGTCCTTCCGTGAAATATTCTACCCATGTGGTTAAATCAGAATCCTCCGCCTCAATAGTATCTATTTCCTCTTTGTATTTTGCCCTGGTGTTTTTATAGTAATTTTCTAGAGATATCAAATCTTTAAAGCCATAGCCGGAAGTTTTAAGACTAATGTAGGTTATTAAATTTGAAACTATCTCGTTCATTTCTTCAAAAGGCTGTATTGTTTCAAGACAGGCCTTCATAATGCCTGCTGTTACTATTCTATGAGTCTCTCTTGCGTCCATACTGTTGTACCAATCAAACAAGCTAACAATTTGAGCCAATATTTCTTCCGGGTCAATCTTACCGGGAATTTTTGTACTTCTGTAAGAACCTTGTTTTATTTTAGGGATTAAACCTTCGGTTAGTATTTTGTGAATGTACTTTATATCTACTTCTTCAAGTTCTTTATTTCCTGATATGTCGTTTGACAAAAAGGTTGCCTTTATAACGTTTAGAGCCTCCTGATTTATTGATTTATTCAAATCATCAACCGC
>CAYRRO010000069.1:0-2321 GCA_964426685.1 uncultured Candidatus Saccharibacteria bacterium | reverse complement strand
AGCATCGGTTCGAACATTTTGCTAAACAGGCTAAATATCAGTAAAGACTTGGTGGACTATCTGGGAGGTTGTTGTGAACCCCTTTGTTAAAAATATTACATTCTAAATTATGAGTTTTAACTCGTTAGCCAATTTAGTTAAATCCTCGTCGTTAACTCTTGGCCCATCGTTAGTTGAAAGGTACCCTTCGTATTTATTAAAAAATCTATTGATAGAACTGGGATACTGAACCCACTGACCTGTTTTCATATGGGCTGTACCGTGCATAGGAATTAGTTTTATATGGGCGTGATCGACACCTGTCCCTTCCATCACTAAACCAACTCTACCAACATCTGAGAAGTAATTTAATAGAATTTGAGATACTTTCTTAGCCACAACGATAAATTCTTTTAGAATAGTGTCCTCCATAGCTAAGACATCACTCCTGTAGTGTTTTTTAGGTATAACGACTGTAAAACCCTCTGTATTAGGATAAGGAGAAAGAAAAGCCATGTAGGAGTCACTTTCCCAAAATAATCCAGGGGTTTTTAAATTTCCTTTAACTATTTCACAAAAAATACACTTTCCTTCCTTTGTTTTGGAATCGTAGTTAGCCATAACAGTATTATATCAGTTAAAGATTTATATTGTTATAACAACAATCCTAAGGGTCTGATAAACTATCTGGAGGGTTGTTGGGAACTGTTACCAATCTTTTGTTTGAATAAATTTAGAGCAGCGAGCATGCCCATGTCTTGAAATTTATTCTCGCTTATCATCGAATCCACTTTGTCAATATTCATTAACTCAAATTCAATATTTTCATCTTTTTCCAAATTTCTATCCTCAATACTCCCGCTTAATTCTATTTCTACAATATGTGCAAGCATAGAACTGAATCCTGGTTGAGGATAAATAGTTCCAAGAAATCTTACTTTTCCTATATGCCCTGTTTCCTCTTTTAGTTCTCTAATTGCAGCCTGTTCTGGAGTTTCATTTTTATCAACCCATCCTGCAGGTAATTCATAAACAAAATCATCAACTCCTCTACGGTACTGTCTCTCTACTAAAATATTATTATCTTTATGTGCAATCACTAAAACATAATCAGGACGATCAATATGATAATATTCCTTTGCTGAGTCACCATTAGGCAATTCGTAATCATTTGATTTTATGGTTAACCATTTGGATTCAAATACAGGTTTTGATGATTTTAATTTCCATTTTTTCATGAACAAATTATAACAGTTTAGGTTATTTATTGTTATAAAAACAATAAAAAGTATTTGGTGGACTATCTGGAAGGTTGTTGAGAAATGTTTTATTTTTAGCACATTTAAACGATGCTAATTAATAAAATTCCAAGGGCAACCAAAGCTATTCCGTAGTAATCTTTATTTTGAATTTTTTCTTTTAACAGATAGTAAGCTAGTATTACCAGTAACACTGGATAAATTGCTGTTAATGGTGATGCTATAGAGGCTAATGTGTTTTTAAAAGCCAACCACAGTAGTAAAACACCAATAACGTTTAGTAACGAACCTAATATTGCAAATTTGTATTTTTTATAATTTTTAATAGCCTTGGTTACGTATCGAACTGACTGTTTTTCAAGCTTTAAAAAGATTAAAGCAACAGGTAGCTGAACTAAAGCAAGCGCGAACAGAAAATCTTGCATTGAGATTCTATCGATAGCGTTTTTAGACAATGAATCACTTAAACCTACTGCTAAAGCGCCTGAAAGTGCCCAAAGGACAAAACTCTTTTTATTAAAATCTTTAAGTTTAAAATTATTTTCAGTAGAGACGATGATAGTACCGATGATTGTAATTGAAATTGCTAAAATTTGGAATGTTGACAATATCTCGTTGTTGATAAATCTTGAGAAAATAGCCGTATATATAGGGTAACTAGCGAGTAAGGTACCAGTTATTGAAATTTCACCTTTTGATAATACAAAAAAGAAGTAGGCCTCAGAGAGAACTGCACTTATTATTGCCCAAATCAAGACATTCCAAATATTAGAAGAGGTAACCCCAAGATACAAAGCAAACGGGATCCAAATAATAAGTCCGAATATGGCATCTAGAAAAAAGGCAACAGATGGGGGAAATTCCTCGTAACTTTTTTTAAGACTAATGTAGCTGAATGCAAAAAAGACAGATGATAATAAGCCGAAAATAATTCCTATATTCATGTGTTTGAATTATACCAGTTCGACTTTACCACCCACTATCCAAAAATATCACTTGTTTTTGGTTGGTATAAAAGGAAATAAATTTTGGTGGGCCATCGTAGAGGATGTTTGGAACTATTGTAATAGTAGTTTAATTACC
>CAYRRO010000068.1:0-2334 GCA_964426685.1 uncultured Candidatus Saccharibacteria bacterium | reverse complement strand
TTGAACACTAAATTCTACCAATTATTGCATACCTTTAGCAATATGGAGGCCTGGGCGGGAATCGAACCCGCGATAAGGGTTTTGCAGACCCTTGCCTTACCACTTGGCGACCAGGCCAATATGTAACACGTCAATTATACCTTAAATGTTTGGAAATAATTATATAAAAAGTGGAGCGACGGACCGGATTCGAACCGGCGACCTTCTCCTTGGAAGGGAGACATTCTACCACTGAACTACCGTCGCATAATTAAAACAACCGTTTTGTACCTAAAACTGATACCCTACCAAATGTACCAATTTTTACAGTACTCACTATTTTTGGAGCGACGGACCGGATTCGAACCGGCGACCTTCTCCTTGGCAAGGAGACATTCTACCACTGAACTACCGTCGCATAACTAAAACATTATAAACAAAAAAAGGGTAACTTACCAGCTGCCTCCGCCTCCCCCACCGCCACCACCTCCCGAAGAACCTCCTGAAAACCCAGATGAAAACCCTGAAGAAGATCTTGTGGAAGACATTCCTGAACTATAAGAAGATTTCATTGATCCACCGATACTTCCAGTCATAGAACCAATAAAAATACTATTTGAAAAATTAGAACCCTCATACCAATCAGGCTTTGTTAAATAAATATCCTTGAATCTCTTTGCCCATTGTTTTTCAACACCAAAAGCAGCGGCATAAGGTAAAAGTTTTTCAAAAAACATTTGGTTCATAGATTGATAATTTAACTGTTCGTCTTGTGATTTCAAAAAATTCATTAAAGACATTGCTTCAGAATACTTTTCAATTCCCTTTAATGTTCTTTTTGCTGATTTTCTACCAGCAACAAAACCTGCAATTGATAACAACGGATTTAATGTCGTTAATCCTAGTGCGAAAAGTGTCATATTTTTGGAGTAAACTTCTGTCGGTTTTTCTTCAAACATACCCTTTCCTACCACCTCATCCTCCACATATTTATTAAATTTAGTTATTTTTGCAAACAAAGTTTTTGATTTTTTTAATTCTTTGTCTGTAACTTCCGTTATATCACCTTGCCCAATCCTATTAAGCTGTTTTTCTATATCACTCATGTACGGTGTTTTAATTACCTTGTTAATTTTCTTTAAATTTGATAGCTGGATTTCTAATTTTTTTATTTGTGTCTCATCTAAACTTGCTATGTCTACCCCATCTCTAAATAATGCTTCCATAACTTCTTTTTCAAAATCTCTTAATTCGGTTGATTCCACTTTTTTCAATCGAATAAAACTAAAATGTTTATCCTCGTCTTCTTTAATTTTTAAAAACCCTCTCTGTGCTAAGTGTATGATTGTTGCAGTTAGTTCACGATGATCAATTTTATTATCCACAATAAAACCGGTTTCAGCAGGTGAGAAAACTGTTCCGTCGTTATATTGTGGAGGTTCAAACCAAGCGGAAACGATTCTTTGATTCTTTTTTAAATTTTTTGATTCTCTGACACTGTCGATTAAATATTTTATAGGAAAGAAAACATACCAGATAGAAGCACCTAATCCTATTAAAATTTGAAAAGCTTTTAGAAATATTGAAGGCCTGTCTTCCCTCGGTTCTAATACAGCTACAATATTTTTAGGAAATGAAACTACAACAGTTATGTTTTCAGATGGTTTTAATAATTTACTAGAACTTAAATTAACTCTTCCATTGGAATTATTTATTAAACAAGTCTCTAGTGTACTTCCGGAAGGCCCTTCGTAGCAAAGATATTTTAAGTCTGATTCTTGTAAAGTAGAAGGAAATGAAATCGAGGCGGTGTATTTTAATATTGGGACCTTCCAATCAAATCCTATTAAATCCCAATAAAATTCATCATGATCAGAAAAATATCTCAGTCCCCCGCTAATTTTATAATTTATTACGTAGGTTTTTTTTCCTGAAATAAGTTTATCTGCGTCACCAATTTTTAACTCAATGTAATTTTCAATTTTTGCTTGGGAATAGTTGTATTTATTACCGTTCTCATCAACAATATTTAATATTGAAAAATCTATAATATAAGTTTTTCCATCTTCATTTTTAGTTTTGTAATAAAGGTTTCTAACTAATCCATGTTTTTGTGAATTTTCAAAATCATAATTAATAGTTTCCTCGACAGTTACCGTCCCATCCTTATTTATTTTGATATCTGAGTTAAATGAATCAATTTTTTCTGCTAATACTTTGGATTTGAATAAAGAATTTAGAAAAATAAAAAGAAAAATTGTGAATAATATTTTTCTATGTTTGTTTTTCATTATTATACTTGGTGGGCGAGAC
This sequence comes from uncultured Candidatus Saccharibacteria bacterium, assembly GCA_964426685.1. Taxonomy (GTDB): domain Bacteria; phylum Patescibacteriota; class WWE3; order UBA101185; family UBA10185; genus JAAZNV01. Next base: position 42 of record CAYRRO010000068.1, on the reverse strand, counting down.
AGGACTTGAACCTGCACGGGTTTTACCCCACAACGACCTCAA
>CAYRRO010000067.1:0-2335 GCA_964426685.1 uncultured Candidatus Saccharibacteria bacterium | reverse complement strand
CGCAATTGCGAGGTATAAGTTTGTCCCGATGTGTCGATCCACCAAGATCGGATCTCCGTTTGAGTTTAGGTGGGTGTCTGCGGTTTAAAACTTTCGAATTAAACTTTACGACTCCCATCGAAGATCGAATGATGGAAGATTTACACGACCTTCGGTTTACCCGAGCACATCAGGTTTGCTCGTTTGAGCATTAATTAAATCATACTTATTATTAAAAATTAGTCAAATTGGGAGTGTCTGCATTTGGCTTTATAAAGCCAAATTAAAGCCTAGTATTTTCATTGATATATCAACCAAAGGTCCGAGGATTTTTCCGGTGAATCCAAGAGCTATCATTATCATTAAAATGTACATACTGTATTTTTGAAACTCAATCCATTGAACAGCAAGCCTGTTTGGTAAAAAACCGAACACTATTTTATTTCCGTCAAGAGGGCCCAACGGAATCAAATTAAAAAAACCTAACATCAAGTTATATAAGACCAAAAAATATAAAAATACCCAAAGGATTCCGCCGACGATAAATAATTTTGAAATTAAAGAAAGTATTACTGCCAGTATTAAATTTGACACAGGTCCTGCTAAAGAAATTAAAGCAGCATCTCTTTTAGGATTTTTTAAATTAAGTGGGTTAAAAGGTACTGGCCTTCCCCAACCAAAACCAATAAAAAGTAAAAAAAATGTTCCCGTAGGATCAAGGTGGGCTTTGGGGTTAATGGTTAATCTGCCCATACTTTTTGCTGTACTATCCCCTAAATAGTTAGCCATGAAAGCATGTGAAAACTCGTGTATTGATATAGATATTATTAAAGATACGGATATCAATAAAAAGAGTGCTGGGTTTTGAAATAATAGTTGAATCATACGTAGTGAGAATTATACATTAGTGTGTGAATTTTTCTTCATTTGATTAAATTTCTATAAATAAGGTTGTTGTGAACATAAAATAATCGTGTTAAAATGTGCGGCGTGAACAGGGTTAGTAAATTCGTAAAAGAATCATTTGAGGAACTAAAAAAAGTTCAGTTCCCAAGTAAAAAAGAGGCCTTGAGACTAACAGGATACGTTATAGGCGTTAGTCTTGTGACCGGTATTCTGGTAACATTACTGGACTACCTTTTCAAAGAATTTTTAACCTTTATAATAACTAAATAAATATGGATGATACAAATAACACACAACTAAATAATAACGATGCAGATATCGAAAACAAAGAAGCTGAAATGCAGGAAGAAATAAAAGAAGAAGAGGAAGTTATAACTGAGGAAGAAGTAAAAGAAAACGAGGAAGAAACTGCTGTAACCGAGGAAGAGACGGTCGTTGAAGGTACATCTCAAGACGATGAGATAGATGAAGAAAATGTAATTGTTATAAACAAAAACGTCAGCGAAAGTGCTAACTGGTATGTTGTTCACACTTACTCAGGTCACGAAAGCAAGGTCGCTCTTTCACTAAAAGAAAGGGTTGAAGCGGCAGGTCATTCAGATAAAGTTTTTAAAATATTCTTACCACATCAACAAAAAATAGTAGTTTCAGAAGGAAAGAAAAGATCAGTTGATGAAAAATTATTCCCCGGCTACCTTGTGGTCTTGATGGATATGAACGACGATAGCTGGTATATTGTTAGATCTACTCCGGGAGTAACCGGTTTTGTGGGAATGGGTTCAACCCCTACCCCATTACCTAAATCAGAGGTATTAACTTTGATGAAATTTGCTAAAATGGAAGCTCCCAAGTTTGAAGCTAAATTCAGATTAGGAGATTCGGTCAAGGTAAACGAAGGACCTTTCAAGGATTTCTTAGGAAAAGTTGATGAGGTTAATGAAGAACAAGGGAAAGTAAAAGTATTGGTTTCGGTTTTTGGAAGAGAAACACCGTTGGAATTATCTTTCACTCAAGTTTCTCAATTATAAAAAATGGCGGTACAAGCAAAAAAAGGTAAAAAAATAAAAGCAATAGTAAAATTGGCAGTCGATGCAGGTAAGGCTACCCCAGCTCCTCCTATAGGACCAGCGCTTGGACAACACGGAGTTCCTATAATGGATTTCTGTAAAGAGTTCAATGCCAGAACAACAAAAATGGAAGGAAATATTATTCCAGTAGTTTTAACTGTTTATGAAGATAGAACTTTTACTTTTATTACAAAAACACCGGTTTCAACTCATTTAATAAAAAAAGCTTTAAAATTATCTAAAGGTTCAGCTGTACCAAATAAAGACAAAGTAGGAAAACTTACCAAAGCACAGATTGAAGAAATCGCTAAAGAAAAAATGGCAGATTTGAATACTAAAGACATTAATGAAGCTGTAAAAGTAATTACAGGGACTGCGAAGTC
>CAYRRO010000066.1:0-2381 GCA_964426685.1 uncultured Candidatus Saccharibacteria bacterium | reverse complement strand
CGTGTTAAACAATCTTCAAAAAAAATACCTTGAACTAACAAAATTTGGGCCTTTTCCAACTCCTTACTTTTTTCATATTAGAAAAGGCGGGCAAATACTCTACTATTTAGGATTTGAGCACACATACGACCCAAAAGACACTTCGTGGGGAGTTTTAGAAAATTATTTGCAGGACTTTATAAACCAAACTGATGGTAAAAAAAGATTAGTCTTAGTTGAAGGTGGTGAAAAAACCCTACCGTACTCAAGAAAAGAGCAGATTAAAACAATGGGGGAATCTTACTATACTTGGTTTTTGGCGCAAGCATCTGCGGTACAAGTATCTTCTCCGGAACCCGATACAATAGATCAGTTAAAACATCTGTCTCAAAAATTTCCTAAGGATTTAATAATTACAAGTCTTTACGTTGAGCAAATATCCATAAGAAGCAATTACATAAAGCCTGAAAATATGGAAAATTCATTGGAAACCTACATAGACTATCTAAAAAGAATATCGGGTTGGGAAAGTGAGTTATTTTCTATGCAAAATATCGAAAAATGCTATAAAGAAGTTTCAGGTATAGACCTTGATTACAATAATTTAGAGTACATAAAAAAAGAAACAGACCCGTATTTAGAAGAAAATCAGATAAACGAAGTCATAAATATAAAATCACAGTTTAAAGATAAAATAATTCTTGAAAATATTGAAAACCTTTGGGGTAGGGGATACAACCTGTTCATTGTATTCGGAAAAAACCACTCAATAATTCATGAAATAACCATGAGACAGTGGTCTTAATTTTTTACTTTCTGACAACACTTTCTTCTTGATTAACGACGTCCGATAAATAAGATATAATAAAAATACTAAACTAAGAAATTAGTTAAATATAAAGTTTAATTATTTTTGAAAGGTATACATATGCCATTATTTATAGACAATATAGAAGAATTAACTCTCGGAAATAACAATTTTAGACAGGTTCTATCAACCAACGGTCATAGCCAACTTGTAATAATGAGTCTAAAGCCGGGGGAAGATATTGGTTTGGAAATCCACAACGACGTAGATCAGTTTTTTAGAATTGATTCAGGAGAAGGAAAGGTTATTGCAAACGGTCAGGAATATGCAATTTCCGACGGTTTTGCGGTAGTAATACCGGCCGGAACCGAGCACAACATTGTAAACACAAGTGAAACAGAAGATTTGAAGCTTTACACAGTCTATAGTCCTGCAAATCACCCTGATGGAACTATTCACGTTACAAAGGCAGAGGCTGACGAATACGAAAAATCTCATCATCACGAATAAATATTGTAAGTAGAATTAAGCCTGTCTATACTTAGAATATGAATACTCCTGAAAAAGGAAGAAGTGTTTTAGTTAAAAAAACCATCTTGTACGGTTCTTTTGTTGCGTGCCTTATTTTTCTGTTTTTAATAGCGGAAAGCTTTGTACAGAATCAAAAATATTTCAGTCTGAGTAAAAATTTTTCAATTCCCTATCTTCTAATATTATTGTTTCTTTTATTTAACACCGTATTAATCTTACAAACCATAAAAAACAAACAAGAAAACATAATTATACCTACAATATTTTTCTCTCTTTCATTTATTTTCTTATTTAAATACGGAGTTTTTGAGGCATTTTTAGGGTCTTTTCTACCATCGTTATACTGGTTTTTTCAATTTTTAAAATCTAAATCCCTAACCGATAACTCACTGAAAATTAATTTAAAATATAATGCTAGACCTGGTTTAAAAGCATTATTACTATCGATAAGCTTAGTAATATCTGTTGCTGTAATGTTTAATTCAAAAAATATAGAATCCATAGATGTGGGCGAGTGGGCAACAAAAATAGCAGAAAAACCAATACAACAGGCAATCAAAAATGAAGAAGAAAAAACAATTCCGGAAGATATAAAATCTCTTAATTTACAATCCATTCAAGTGTCCAATCCCCAGCTTTTTTCAGTTCTAAATAGTTTTGGGGTTAGTGAAATACCAATTAATTTTCCAAGCTCAGAGGGAATTACTAACAATGTGACAGATGCGATTAAAAAATCTATGTCGGAACAAATTAATAAGCTGGTGGAACCTTATAGGAAATATTTGGCACCTACTTTAGCGTTACTTGTGTTTGGAACACTTCAAATTTACGGATCTATAGTCTATTTTATCTATACCATTATTAGTAAAACGTTGCTCTTTCTACTTCTGAAGGTAAAATTCATTGAAATTCAAAAAGTCCCTGTTGAACAAGAAAAAATAATTCTATAGGGTTCAATTTACCTTATTTTCTGCTATAATCCAAGAAAATAAAGAAAGGAAGTAATAAAAATGACAGAAGACAGGTCTTTAGGAGACAAGTCTGTACTCGAAGTCTTAGACTT
>CAYRRO010000065.1:0-2491 GCA_964426685.1 uncultured Candidatus Saccharibacteria bacterium | reverse complement strand
ATATTAAAAAAAATTTCAAAGTAATATCCCTTGTTATTTTTTCTTCTATTTTAAGGTTTATGAACTTAGGGTATTCAGATTATCAGGGAGACGAAATTAAAGCCTTGTATTTGCCTTCGGACGGACAATCATTAGTTAAATTTTTAATTGAGCAGAAGAAAGGCCCTTTTCAGTATTTGGTAACTTATTTATTAAAATTTATAGATCCTTTGTATGAAAATCAATTCTTAATTAGATTACCGTTTGCAGTTGCCGGTCTTTTATCAATTTTGTTTTTTTATAAATTTATTAAATTACATTTCGGAGAAAAAATTGCTTTCTACTCGTCACTTTTTTTGTCATTTAATGGTTTGCTTGTCGCGTTTTCAAGAATTGCTCAATACCAGTCGTTTTCTATTTTATTTTCAATTTTATGTTTGTATTTTCTTTCACTTTCCTTGAAGGGAAATAAGTATAAGTTCACGGGCATTTTTTTAGGTTTAATCTTTTGGGCCCTATCCTTGTTATCCCATTACGATGGATTTTTTGTTTTTCCTTTTGTGTTTTATCTAATTATTAAATGGTTCAGAAGGGAAGATACAAAAACTAAGGAAAAAATTAAAATATTTGTAATTTCAGGTCTTGTTTCAGCAGGTTTATTAGCCCTTTTTTACCTTCCCTTTTTGAGTTCTCTGGATACAGCTACTTCTGACTACTGGTTACATCGAATAACAGGTCAATCCTCGGGGAAAATTTCAAGTTCCAAATATCTTTTTAACTTGTACCAACCAATTTTTGCATTAAAACTTTACTTTGTAGCTTCTTTTTTAGGTTCCGTTTTTATAATGCTGGGTTTTCTCTCTGATGCAATTTTAAAGATAAAAGGAATTCCTAATTACGTTAAAAGTTTCTTTTCCCACTCAACTGAAATAATGCAATCAATCAAATCTGATAAATTTCGAGTTGTTTCTTTATTTTTATGGGTTGCTGTTACAGTTTTTTTCTTTGAATACTTTGTATATATTTCCGGCACACACATTTATAATTACCTTATACCTACAACTATACTTATGGGTTTTGGATTAGTGGCTGTTGAAAGTGCTGTATTCAAGATATTTGAGTACCCTCTTGTAAGAATTTTTAATTTTTTGTTCGTTTATTCAATTTATTTATTTTTATTTGTACAGAGTTTTGTAATTTTCGTTGATCATACAAAAGAATATCCCTGGGAAAATAAAAAACTTTTAATATGGGATTTAAAAAAACCTGATGAATCTTATCATCTTAGTTTATTTGGATTTCCTTACTATAGAAACTGGGAAGGTATAAGAAATTTTGCAAAATCCCATCCCGAGCTTCAGGCGTACTCATCTAACGAAAGAAGACAGATCTCAGGTTATTATTTAGATTACGATAGAAATTACGAAAAATCAGGTCTCTATGTTTATGTAAGTAATCCGCAGAGTTTTATTGAGTACATTAGTGACGATAAAGCTGCGTATTGGGTTAGAGATAATGAGCCTGTTTATATTCTAACTTCTCAGGGAGCAGATAGAGTTAGAGTTTATATGATGGAACCGGGTACGCTAGAAGAGCTTATTGAAAAAGGGTTTTAGTTAAATATCCTGGGCCCGAAAATTAGTAAAAAATTCACCAAAAAAGTCAGTGCAGTAATTAAAACGGCTGCTGCTGAAACATCTTTTATAACCTTCACGCCTCCGTCCAGCTGTTTTATAAATCTATCCATAATTTCCTCAATGACGGTGTTTGTTAACTCCATAAAGAGTAAAAATCCTGATGATATAACAATAAGTGACCACTCAATTTTTGTTATTTGATAAAGTTTGCCTAAAATTATTGAAACTGTTACTATTATGAGCTGTATTCTGAAATTCGGCTCGCTTAAAAAGGCGTGTATTATACCTTCAAAAGCAAATTTAAAGCTATTTATCTGCCTTAAAGGGTGATTAGGCTTGAATAATGTACGCATGTTAAAATGATAGCATAAATATGACTAAGAAAAATAATATTATAAAAAAATTTAAAAACATTTTAATTCTAGGTTTTATTATTCTTGGAATATTCCTTTATTTTAATAGAAAAAACTCTGTCACTGTTTTAGTTAGAAAAGTTGAAGTTGAAAATAGAGAAGTGAGAAAAACCGTTACAGCTTCAGGGTTAGTTCTATCAGATAAACAGGCGGACCTCTCATTTTTAGCCAATGGGGACATTAATCGTATTTTAGTGTCTGAAAATGATAAAGTTTCAAAAGGTCAGTTGCTTGCTTATCTAAACTCATATCCGCAAAGTCAGACTGTACAGTCCTATAAAGATGCCAGAGATATAAGATTAAGACAAAAGGAATTATTTGAAAACGAGAAAAAAAGTAATTCCAGATTGCTGGGTGGTGATGACTCTTACGATATCAAACTAAGAGAATATGAGGAGTCTTTGAGCCAAGCTGAGGCTTCCTACCAAGCTCAACTATCATTACTATCTAATTACTATATAT
>CAYRRO010000064.1:0-2500 GCA_964426685.1 uncultured Candidatus Saccharibacteria bacterium | reverse complement strand
CTTTACCAAATGTAAAAAGAAAGTATGAAGGTTTATATATTCGGAAACGAAGATCTGGAGTTTGATAACAAGGCTATTAAAATAGCTAAAGCATTGGAAAATACTTTGGAACATTGTGATTTTATTTATATTAAGCCAAACCAAGACCTGCCATTTGTGTGTGAGGAAGAAGTTGTAATAATGGATACAATCGAGGGAATTGAGGATATAAAAATAATAAATAACGATCAGGTTAAGAATATATCACTTGAAAAAAGAACTACCGCACACGATTTTGATTTGGGTTTTCAGCTTAAATATTTAAAAAAGATAGGGAAGCTTGGAAAAGTAACAATAGTAGGTTTACCGATGGCAGGGGACATAGATTATTTACGAATCCAATCAATCTTAAGGAAGTTAGTTGCACAGGACATACAGGGATCATAAGCTCGGATTATACTTTCCGCATCAAATTTTAATTTTTCTTCGTCTTTATCTAAGTTTTCATTAAAATATTTTTTAAGGTCGTTCTCTATTGCTATTTGATTCTGAGAAGTTGGTACAATCACATCGTAATCAACGACTACCCCTTTTTCATCTATCACCGCTTTGTGATATAGCGTTCCTCTTGGAGCCTCTATTACACCAATCCCAACCCCAGCTTTTAGTGGTTTTTTAATTGGCTTTTCATCAACTATTTTTATATTCTTTAAGATATCTATTGCGTCATCTACACAATGAAGTATTTCGATGGCTTGTGCTAAATTGTTGTGATAAATATTTTTTGACGGAAAAATAGATAGAAATTCTTTTGTATCATCAAGAGTTCTAGGATTAAGAGTGTCTTTATTTAAGTTTATTCTTGCTAAGGCGCCTAAGACATAATTTCCATGATTATCTGAAAACACGTATCCTTCGGATTGTGAATAAGGAACTACCACTACATCAAAATGTTCTAAGAATTTTTCAGGCGGTATTTTTCTTCCATCTAAACTAATTAGAGTGCCTTCGAGAAAATCAAATTTATTTTCATTTCTTAAAGCTACGTAATCTACATCTTGCTCAAGAGAAGCGCCGTAATCGTAAAAAGCTTTTATTCCTCTTAAAACCTGTGGCCTTATTTTCTCTAGTCTATTTAAAAGTTCGGGAAATTTTGATTCATCGGGTAATTTTAAAAAACCACCGATGGTTGGTATAGGAGCATGTATGGCCGCTCCGATAACCACTTCTGATATATCAGTTCCTAATTGTTTTATATCAAAAGAATCGTGAAGAAGTGTGTGTCCTAAATTATCATGGTCGTCAGGGATATCCAAAATTGAATCTAACCCCAATAGATCAGGTAGAACGAAAAAATATAAATGAAGGGCATGGTCCCTAATTATTAGTGCGTCGTAAGCTAACCTTCTTAAGGTTTTAGTTTGTTCTGTGACTTCAATTTCCTGTGAGTTTTCTATCGCTTTGATGGTAGCAAAAAGGTGTGCTACGGAACACGTTCCACATATTCTTGATAAAAAAGATGGGGCGGAGATAAAGGGTTTTGTCTTAACTGCGTCTGTAAAAAATCTTCTGGAATCCTGGATTTTGAATTTCACATCAATTACTCTTCCATTCTCAATTGTGACGTCAAGACCTGCCGAACCTTCTATTTTAGTAATATTTTCGATGGTTATATTTCCACTGTGCATTTTTATATTATATTAAATAAATTTAAATATTTATCCATTACGGATAGAAATTTTGTCGTATTCATAGGGCAGCCTTCTACTTTATCATCAACCTTTATAACATCTTCGAGTCTTTGAACTTTTCTGTTGTAATCAAAGTGTTCCAGATACCATCTAATTCTGTCATCAATGTCTTTATCTTCAAAAGCATTTCTACTGGCTGACGGCATTCCTGTGCACGCACATTGTCCTATGGCAACAACGTATTTTGCATTTTCTCTTACCTTTTTTACCTCTTCCTCCTGTGTTTTGGAGGATATTGCACCTTCAACAAATGCGACATCTAAGTCTTTCAATTCGTTTTTGGTTTTTAAAGATTTTACGTGCTTGAAATCAATTATTTTTTTCCATTCGTCAAAATGTTTATTTAAGAGTTCGGTGAAAAGTATTGTACTGTCCTCACTACATGTAAAAGTAAACCAACCGATAGCTAGTTTTTTGTTTTGGGTTTTAGCAGCATCCATTTTTATTCTAAGATTCCCACCACGGGATATTTGGTAATTTGGCTTTTAACGTGTTTTTTATAAAAACCCTCAGTTAGCTCCTCTCCCGCAAGATGCCCAAAGTGAGTTCCGTTTTCAAAAACTTCCGTCATATCGTAGACAACCCCATCTACTGCAGCGTAGGCTGGGTTTCCATTTTTACCATTGTATTGAGATAGCTCTTCAATTGTGAACACTTCTTGTTCGGTGTTTGTATTTTCTGTATTTTCTTCGTTAAGATTTTTAGTCAAATCGCTAGTTATTTGTACGTTTTCATTTTCAATAGTTGTTTTTTCTGTAACTGTGGTTTTA
>CAYRRO010000063.1:0-2530 GCA_964426685.1 uncultured Candidatus Saccharibacteria bacterium | reverse complement strand
GTATTTAGCTATGTGCGGGGATATAAGTGAGAAAGATTTTGAAGTGAATTATTAAGAGTTATTCTTCACACAAAAAATATAATCAGAACATTTTTGTGATTTAAAAACCCCAATTAAAGATTATTTTTTACCTTTTCAACTATCTCATCAAAAGATTTGGAATCATTGATAGCAATTTCTGATAGCATTTTTCTGTTCAATTCAATTTTTGATTTTTTTAACCCTGCAATGAATCTGCTGTACATAATACCGTGATTGCTCAATGCCGAATTAATTCTGGAAATCCAAAGCTGTCTCATATCTCCCGGTCTTTTTCTTCTTCCCTCGAATGAGTGCTCCCCGGCTCTTAGCACAGCCTCGTGAGCTCTTTTTATAAGTTTGCTTCTTGTTCCTCTATAACCTTTTGCAAGTTTTAATATTTTTTTATGTTTTCTATTGGTTCTAAAACCGCCTTTTACTCTTGCCATTATTTACCCTTTCTGTGCTTGTTCAGCATCTTTTTAAACATTTTTTGATGACCTTTATTCTCTTGAGCCACCCTACTTGAATTTCTTGTTTTGGTAGGGCTACTCTTTTTTTCTTTCAAGTGTCCCATACCGATACTTTTCTTCATTATCTTGCCTGTCTTTGTTATTTTTACTCTTCTAAGAAGAGTTTTTTTTGTTTTAATCTTTTGTTTTGCCATTTTATCCTTAAATATATCTTTTATTTTCCTACAAATATGCCGGAAATCATATTCCCCATTCTTTTTGGCTCGCTTTCCAGCTTAGCCACTTCTATGAGTTCCTTCTCAATCTTTTTAATCTGGTCACAAGCTACGTCCGGAAACATAACTTCCCTGCCCCTCATTTTAACAGTAATTTTTACCTTATCACCGTCTTCGATAAATTCTTTTGCTCTTTTTACAAATCTTTGTATATCGCCCTCCCCTGTAGTAGGTCCTAATCTAAACTCTTTGACATCTGTTTTTCTACTCTTTGCCTTGGCTGTACTTGCTTTTTTTCTCTCTTCGTACAAAAATTTTGTAAATTCTACAATTTTTGCTACCGGAGGGTTTGCATTAGGTACCATCAAAACTAAGTCCATATCCTCTTCTCTGGCTTTACGTATTGCTTCGTGAGTATTCATAACACCCACGTTCTCGCCTTTGGCCGATATGACCCTTACTTCATTTGCTTTTATCTGTTCGTTTTTTGTGTACCAGTTTGGTATATGCTTTTCTCCTTAAAACCTATGTAAATTACCACAAATTAAGAGACTTGGTCAAATACATATTTTCAATTTTTTCAATTACTTCACTCAGAGGTTTTGCCCCTAAATTTTCTTCAGTGCGAAGTCTAACACTTACAGTATTATTTTCAACCTCTTTATCCCCAACTATCAACATATAAGGAATTTTCTTAACTTGAGCATCTCTTATTTTTGATTGCATTGTTTCAGATCTGTCATCAATATTTGATCTAATACCTTTTTCTTTTAAAGCTTCTGATATTTTTTTGGCGTAATCAATATGTTTATCTCCGATTGGTATTATTTGTACTTGTACTGGAGAAAGCCATACGGGAAGTGCTCCTGCAAAATGTTCCATCAAAAATCCAACAAACCTTTCACTCGATCCTAGAGGTGCTCTGTGTTGAACTATGACCGGTTTTTCTTTTCCATCTTTGTCAACATACTTTAATCCAAATCTTTCAGGCATGTATAAGTCGATTTGGTTTGTGGATATTCCGTATTCAGTTCCAATAGCTGATTTGATCTTAAAATCCATCTTAGGTCCGTAATGGGCTGCTCCCTCGTTAACTACAGTATATTTTAAACCTGATTTATCCAGAGCTTCTCTGGTAATTTTTTCAGCTTTTTGCCACATCTTCTCTTCTCCGTGGTATTTATCCATTTTTGTAGGATCTCTTAGGTTAAGCTCTACGTGGTAGTTAGTAAGTCCTAAGGTGTCGTAGTAGTATCTGTGAAGTTCAACTATTTCTAAGAATACTTCTACTGCCTGTTCTTCTGAGCAGTAAACGTGTGCATCATTTTGGCAAAAAACTCTTGGTCTTAAGATTCCGTTTATAGAACCTCTGTTTTCGTATCTTGCAACAGTTCCGTACTCAGCTAGTTTTAAAGGTAGGTCTTTGTACGTTCTTGTTTTTGATCTAAATACCAAGTGATGGAAAGGACAATTCATTGGTTTTATGTAATATTCATCTTCCTCTTCGCCTGGGACGTCTACCTTAAACATTTCATCTCCAAAATAGGACATATGGCCGGAAATCTCAAAAAGTTTTTTCTTGGTCATAAATGGAGTGGCTACTCTTTGGTAACCCCATTTTTCTTCAGTTTCTTTGCCCCATTTTTCCAGTTCTTCTCTAACAATCATTCCGTTGGGAAGCCACACCGGAAGCCCGGGTCCGATTTCTTCAAATAAAGCGAATATTTCCAGGTTTTTATTTAAATTTCTGTGGTCTCTTTTTTTGGTTTCTTCAAGCTTTTCAAGATACTCATTGAGTTCTTCCTGAGTTTCAAAGTTGGTGGC
>CAYRRO010000062.1:0-2546 GCA_964426685.1 uncultured Candidatus Saccharibacteria bacterium | reverse complement strand
CTTATATCAATAATCTTTTTTCTAATCTCAATTATTTATTGAATTAAATGACAAAAAAGTTATCTGCAAAAAAGCAGGAATTAAATCCAAAATTAAATCAGTTCAGCAGCTCTTTTTCAAAATGTATTAATATAGAACCTGAAAATCAAGAAACACTATTAAAAAAGGGTGTAGTAAACGCGGTATTTGAAATATCAGGAAACTCAAATTTTGATACTGACTTTGTAATTAAGGTAATCACGGATATTTTACATAACTCTTACTACAGTTCCGACAACATATCCCCTGTACAAACAATGGAAAAAACCATTTCGGAAATTAAAGAAAAAATACTGCAACTTTCCAGCGATACTTTAACAGCATCCCCCGAAGAAATATCTTTTAATTTCGTATCTTCAATTTTGTGGGGAAATGTCCTTTATATAGTAAAAATAGGAGAAATTGAAAGCTACACCATGAAAGGTGGTGAAGTCTTACCTTTAGAAATGTTATCAGAAGGGAATTTTTCTTCATTTTCAAAAATTGTTGAAGAAGACGATATTTTTATATTTTGCACAAAACCCTTTGTTCAGGACTACCCGCCTGAAAAACTACTTCAAACAAGTATTCCGGAAGGCACTTTAAATGAAAATCAAGCCTGTTTGTTGTACAAACTATTATTGGATACAAAAACACCTCAAGATGCAGAAATAGACACAGGTTTAGGAGAGGCAGCCCAAAAAAGCAAACAAAGGGAGTTTAAAAGCAATGCCGTCAATTTTTTAAACAAAATTTTGGGGGTCGTATCGCTCCTATTTAAAAAAATTGGTCTAAAAATTCAGCCGATTTTGGAAAAAATTTCTATATTAATTTCTAAAATAATTCCGAAAAGAAAAATGGTTTTATTTACGAGAAAAATTGAGCAAAAAACCGGAGGTAAAAATAAAAAAGTACGTGCGTGGGTGCTTCTGGGGTTAATATCTTTTGCGGCAGCATTTTTAGCTTTTCATTTATTAAAATCTTTTGTTTTTAAAGAAAAAGAAAAAACCGAAGAGCCTGCTGTAGAAGAAAAAACCATCGAGATAGAAGAAGAGGTTGTAGTTGAAGATAGGTCAAAAGATGAAGAGCACAAAATACTTAGAGTAAAACCGGAAGTTTTTTACGATATTAAAATCGCTGACTCGGAAGCAGATCCAACAGAGATACAAATTGTAAATGACAAAATTATTGTAGTAGACAAAAACACAGGAAAAATTTTCAAATCAGATGTAGCTCTGCCGAATTTTTCTCAAGAATCAAATACTTACAAAGGTGTCAGGTCATTAGGTAAGGAAGCTGCTCTGTTTACATTTCTAGACGATGAGGGGTACAAAACTTACGATCTTACTAAATCCCAGGTAAACGACGCCTATGAATTGCCATCAGCAAAAATTGTTTATCCTTATTCCGGATATATTTATTCCATATCAGAAGACATCTTAAGTAGAGGGTCTGTAGAAAATGACGAGCTAACGCAAGTAGTTTGGGGACAAAACCAAAACTTTAAAGACGCTGTTTCTATATCAATTGCCTACAGTGTATATATTTTAACAAGTCAGGGGGAGCTGATAAATTATTCGGGAGGGGTTGAGACCGATTTTACAGTTTCAGGTTTGGATAAACCCTTTTTAAACCCTGTCAAAGTAATTGCCGATTTGGATTTTGAAAACATTTATGTAGCCGATAGAGGTAATAACAGAATTATTGTTCTTAACGAAAAAGGAGAGTTACTAAAACAATTTAAAAATGATGATGATTATTTATGGCGCGACATAAGGGGAATTTCAATCTCTTCTGATGAGAAATACTTGTTTGTTTTAGATACAAGCAAGGTATACAAATTAAGCCTTGAGTAATAACTTAACTTATTAGTTTTTTCTGCTAAAATATCAGGATGTTGACCTAAGGGCTTTTTGTAAGTAGAATACCAATGCCCTAAACGAATATATGCAAATACAAGCAAAAAAGAGAGAAATTCTCGGAAAGAAAAATAAACACATAAGAAAAGACGGAGAAATTCCGGCTGTTGTTTTTGGTAAGGGGATGGAGTCAGTAAGCATATCTATGGATTACAACACGTTCGAAAAAACCTTCAAACAAGCGGGAGAAACCGACCTTTTGGATGTAGTAACCGAGAAAGAAAAATACAAGGTTCTTGTAAAAGATGTGCAGTACAACCCTGTTACCACCAAAATATCACACGCATCTTTATATAAACCGGACCTTACAGTTAAAACAGAAGCTCAGGTTCCTGTGGAAATTGTGGGAGAAGACACAAACGAATTAATCAAATCGGGAGCTGCGTTAGCTTTACAATTATTACAGGAAGTCACGGTAGAGGCACTACCAGAGGATATTCCCCACCATTTTGTTATTGATGTTTCCGGATTAAATGAAATTGGACAAGGAGTTACCATTTCTCAACTAGATTACGATAAAGAAAAGGTTTCTATACCGGACACCGACCCCGAAGAAATGGTTGTAAGAATAGACGAAATTGTAGTTCAAGAAGAAGAGCCCGAGGTAGC
>CAYRRO010000061.1:0-2651 GCA_964426685.1 uncultured Candidatus Saccharibacteria bacterium | reverse complement strand
GAGCTCCCTACCGGCCCCCACCAATTATCTCTTTTCCCAAGAAAGAATATTCTATCTTCAGGTATACCAACCGATTTCCAAATTTCCGCAGACTCTTCGTCCTTTGGAGCATTCTCATCTCCTGCAAAACAAGTTACTGCAAGTTTTTCAACTGGTATTCCCAATTCTTTTGTTAAAAAATCAAAACTCCATGAGATAGATTCATTTTTCCAATAATCACCGAGCGACCAATTACCGAGCATTTCAAAAAACGTAACGTGAGTATCATCGCCAACCTCATCAATATCGTCTGTTCTTAAACATTTTTGAACGTTCACAAGTCTATTTCCTAAAGGGTGTTTTTCACCCAAAAGATAAGGAACCAAAGGGTGCATGCCCGCGGTTGTAAAAAGTACCGTTGGATCGTTTTCAGGAATAAGAGAAGCTGAGGGAATTAAAGAATGCCCTCTTTCCTGAAAGAATTTTATAAATTTTTGTTTTAGCTCATTTGTAGTCATTTTTAAGCCTTTTAAAAGGAAATCTTAATGTTGATATTTTACCATCATCGTGATAATTTAGGTACATATGGCAGTATCTACAATAAGTAATGATGAGAAACCTTTTTCAACCGCTGTTTTGTATATTTTAGGTATTATAGGTGTGGCTCTAGTGGTTTTTTTCGGAGGAGAGCTGATTAGAAATTTGACGGGAATCGGAAACAGATCTGCACTAGAAGTAAAAGTTGCCAATGGTGAGGCGCAAGTACTTTTGAACAATGAAGTACTTGGAAATACACCTTTTGAATCCAAAGATATAAAACCTGGGGCAAATACAGTAGCTATAAGAAGTGACACCAGACAATATCAAACCGAAATAAAATTTTTACCTTCAAAAAAAGATACTATATACACTGTCGGGATAGAAAGAGATTTAGGAATTTCGGATTTATTTTCAGCCGGAAGAGAGTTGTGGTTTGACAAAGATGGGTCTGAAAACACTTTAAGAATTGTCTCGGAGCCTTCCGGAGCCGATGTGTATGTAGACGGATCAAAGATAGGAACTACACCTTTTTCATCAGCTGCAATAACCAGCGGTGATTATAACTTAAAAGTATCGCTTGCCGGATACGAATCAAATGAAACTAATATAAATATTCAAAAAGGCTATACTCTCAATGTTTCAGTTAAACTCTTCCCATATCCGGTTGATCCGATTGTAGAAATGTTTAAGGACTCGCCCAATCTATACAACATAACATCTGACAACCCTGACATTACTTCAGATACTGTTTCATGGGCTAAAGGAATAATTTATTGGAATACCACCAGAGGTATAAATATTGACAACGTAGGAATGAACAAAGATAAGTTGTTTGATTATTTTATTGATTACAAAGGTGGGATATTTGATTCAAACGGCAACCCAATTACAAAACAAGAAGATTTTGCAAAACTTAAAGATTTAAAAAGAGGTGCTTATTTAGGAATAAAAAGCTCGGGGGGAGGAATTACTGAAGAGGCAAAGATTGCTTTAGAAAGTCTATCTTCGGTGGGGGTGGAAGCTGTAACAAAAGAAATTGCCACTGTAAAACCAACACCACTGGGATGGTTAAGGGTTAGAGAAACACCGAGTCTTAACGGCGCTGAAATAACAAAAGTAAATACCGGAGAAACTTACGATGTTTTAGATAAAGAAACGGGCTGGATTAGGATAAAGGTTTCCGAAACTGTTGAGGGCTGGGTATCGGACGCTTATATTGAATTATCTGAATAATTCGTGCCACTGCAATAAATCGGGTCTGAGAAATTCTATCCTACTTACACTGTCTTGATACGATTCTTCTAAACCTAATTTTTTCTCATATTTTGCTATACCTAAAATAACTCCGACGTCGTTCGGATAATACCTCTTTGTGCTATTAAAAAATTCTTTAACATAATCTATATATTTAAGGTCGTAATTATTTCCACCGAGATTTTTACTAATATCGGCAACGGCCAAAAAATAATATATAGGAATAGAGTTTCTTATTGTTACTAGATTATTTTTATTAAGTTCTATAGATTTTTTTAGATCTTCAAATATTTCATTTTTTATTCTATCTTTTTCCTTTGAGGACACTAGCAAAACTGTTTTTATTTTTGCCCTTCCTCTGTAGTAGTTAGACTCCCAAGGGTTCGCTATTACAGCTCTATCAGCATAATACAGAGCCCTTTCTTCATCGCCTTTTTTAATATATTCCTGACCTTTTTTGTAATAAATATCAGCATTATAAAATTTAAAAATATGAAAATTTAAATAAAAATAGACTCCGATGATAATTAAAATAAATAAAACTTTGATAAAATATCCTGCATTTTTGGACATGAAATTAAATTTAGTTTTGGGAATAATTAGTTTAAATTTAAAATCGTTGCTCTTTAAACCGCAAAGTATAAACCAAAATATTAAGCTTGTCGGAACAACCGGCCATCCAAAAATATTAGTCACCGCAAAAACTACAACACCGGAAGCCATATGGTCAGGTAGTTTTTTTACACCCAGATAAATTATGGAAATGAAAATAACTAAAGCAAGGATACCGGACTCAGACCAAATTTCTAAGTAATAATTATGAGGTTTATTAAAAACAAAATCCCACTCCGAAGAATAATTTAATTTCCCGTTACGGA
>CAYRRO010000060.1:0-2719 GCA_964426685.1 uncultured Candidatus Saccharibacteria bacterium | reverse complement strand
TTTGTTCTTGGTTTCCTGCATCTTGTCCGCCTTGTTTGTACATGTGTTCTCCGATTTTTTGTAGAGTGCCGGAAAGTTCCTGAGTTTTTTGTTTTAAGGATTCGATACTGTCGGTTTGCAGATTGTCTCTAATGTTTTTCACTTTTTCCTCAATGTCCTTTTTAAGATCCTCAGGTATTTTATCTCCCGCATCTTTTACCGATTTTTCAGCGGTATAGCAAAGACCGTCAGCTAAGTTTCTTGTTTCGACTTCTTCTTTTCTCTTTTTATCTTCATCAGCGTGAAGTTCTGATTCTTTTACCATTTTTTCAACCTCATCTTTTGATAGACCGGTTCCTCCCTGAATAGTAATTTTTTGCTCCTTATTTGTAGCCTTGTCTTTTGCTGTTACATTAAGTATTCCGTTTGCGTCTATATCAAATATAACTTCTACTTGAGGGACACCTCTTGGGGCCGGAGGAATTCCGTCCAACATAAACCTTCCCAAAGATTTGTTATCCGAAGCCATATTTCTTTCACCTTGAAGAACATTTATTTCTACGCTGGTTTGATTGTCTCCAGCTGTAGAGAATACCTGGCTTTTTTGGGTTGGTATTGTTGTATTTCTATTTATTAAAGGAGTAGAAACACCTCCCAAGGTCTCAATTCCTAAGGTTAGGGGTGTGACATCCAAAAGTAAAACATCTTTAACATCTCCGGTTAGAACACCGCCTTGAATTGCTGCTCCCAATGCTACAACTTCATCAGGGTTTATACTTTTGTTAGGTTCCTTACCAAAGAATTCTTTTACAACTTGAGTAACTTTTGGCATTCTGGTCATACCGCCGACTAAAACTACCTCATTAATGTCGCTTTTGCTCAAACCCGAGTCTTTTAACGCGTTTTCCATCGGTTTCATTGTTCTTTGAATAAGCTCGTCAACCAGCTGTTCCAGTTTTGATCTAGTAAGTTTGATGTTTAAGTGCTTAGGCCCCGAGCTGTCAGCTGTAATAAACGGTATGTTTATTTCAGTTTCCATCGTTGATGAAAGTTCTATTTTGGCTTTTTCAGCTGCGTCTTTTAATCTTTGCATTGCTTGTCTATCTTTAGACAAATCAACACCGTTTTCTTTTTTGAATTCTTCTAAAAGCCAGTTGATAACTTTTTGGTCAAAATCATCTCCGCCTAAATATGTGTCTCCGTTTGTTGCTTTAACTTCAAAAACACCGTCTCCAATTTCAAGTATAGAGACATCGAACGTACCTCCGCCCAAATCGTAAACAACTATTTTTTCATTTGCTTTTTTATCAAGGCCATAAGCTAAAGAAGAAGCGGTTGGCTCATTAATAATTCTATCTACTTCAAAACCTGCAATTTGACCCGCTTCTTTTGTTGCAGTTCTTTGAGAGTCGTTGAAGTATGCCGGTACCGTAATTATTGCCTTTGTTATCTTTTGTCCAACAAAAGCTTCGGCATCGGCCTTCATTTTTGCAAGAATTTTTGCTGAAATTTCCTGAGGAGTGTAGGTTTTACCTTCAACTTCTACACAAGCCAATCCATTTTTTCCTTCAACTATTTCATAAGGATAGTCGCCTTTGATTCTTTGAACCTCAGGATCATCAAACCTTCTACCCATTAATCTTTTAATTGAAAAAATTGTATTTTTTGGATTTACAACTTGTTGTCTTTTTGCAGGGATTCCGACGATGTTCTGGTCGGGCACCACGATTGATGGGGTAGTGTTCGCACCTTCGGCGTTTGGGATTACTTTTGCACTTCCACCCTCCATCACTGCCATACAACTATTTGTAGTTCCTAAATCTATTCCTAATATTTTTGACATATTTTTTTCCTCCTAATTATTGTTGACCTACAGCCACTTTGGCCGGTCTTAACAAAATTCCATTTATTAAATAACCTTTTTGAATTACTTTTAAAACTTTATTTTTCTCTCCTTTTTGAATTTCTATAGCTTCCATTGTATTGTGGTCAAAGTCTTTTCCTTCAGCCTCTATTTCTTCAACACCAGTATTTTTTAAAACTTTTTGCAAATCTTTTAGGGTTAACTCAAGCCCCTCGTCTTTTGAATGTTCCTGTATTTTTTCTAAATTATCAAAAAAGGGTAAGAAGCTTTCCATGATCTGAATTTTTACCAAGGTAAGAAAGTGCTCTTTTTCTTCCGCAGTTCTTTTTTCTAAATTATTGTAATCAGCGAGAGCTCTTTTCCAGCTATTATCAAGACTTTCAACTTTATCTTGAAGTTCTTTTATCTGGTTTTCGTAATTTTCCTGTATTTTTTTCGAAGGGATACCCCCTTCCTTTTTATCTTCTTTCATAGTGATTTTAGGCAGTGAGGTAAAATTTACCAGGATCCGCCAAGTTCCTCCAAAATTTTCTTAGTATATTTAATCATCGGTATTATCTTTGAATAATTTATTCTTGAAGGCCCGAGTACTGCTATGTTTCCTGTCTTTTCGCCGATTCTGTAAGGTGCAAAAATTAATGTACTTTTATCTAGTTTTTCTACGGGTATTTCGTCACCGATTAGGGTGTAGGTTTCTTGCCCGGGCATTACAGTTTGAAAAATTCTGTTCAAAGTATCAAAATCATCAAGTATTTTTAATGTTGCTTTTGCAATATCAATGTCCCAGTATTCTTTATGTTCAAGAACGTTTGACGCTCCGGAGTAAGTTACAAAACCCGCATCTGTGGTTGCTATTGCTAAGCAATCAGTAGCGTC
>CAYRRO010000059.1:0-2735 GCA_964426685.1 uncultured Candidatus Saccharibacteria bacterium | reverse complement strand
CGAATCTCTCCCCCTCCGCCAGGAAATGTCGGAAGTGCCTTTAGGTACTTCCGACATTTTCTTACGAAGCAGGAGATTCAGAACTGCGAGTAGCGAGTCTACGAGCGTTAAACGAGCAAGTGCGGTATATTCAAGCAAAAATAGCCGTAGGCTATGCTTGAATTGAGGAACACGAAGTGTTCCGGTATCTCTCCCCCTCCGCCATCGACAATATTAGAGTCCCTTTTTCATACAAAATCAAATATTTTTAGCTCCCCTCTAAATAAGTTAAGAATTTTTCACAGGTGATTTCTAACTGTTTTTCACCCAATTTTTATGGTTCTTTCGGACTGATTAGTTTTTAAATTTTAAGTTACTAAAAAACTAAATGCTTATAAAAATAGTAAATGAAAAATGTTAAAAAATAAAGTATCCTATATAAAAATATACTAAGAATTTTTATAGTGAAATTAACGAGAGTAACGGGCTTGTCATATTGACACAGAGCTAAATTTTACCCATAATTATTATGTGAAAAACCTGCTAAAATTTCTGTCCAAATTGATAATTTTCATTATAATATTGGTTGTATTATTATTTTTCTTTTGTAGACTATTTCCCTTTCAAAAATGCTGTAAAATTTTGAAATTAAATTCGTATTTTGGAGTAGATGAAGGTGACACAAGTTACCTAGTAGATAAAGGTGACGAGGCTTATGCAAATCAATTAAAACTCTTTGAATTGTTAGAAAACGGCAAGGATTACATAGTAATAAAAGCCCCCGACGATATGTCACAATCTATGTCAGTTACGCTTCCTTCGGAAGCCGGTAGTTCAGATTATGTCCTAACTTGGCAAGATGGAAATATAATGCAATGGAAAGATGTGTCATCAATATCAGGTATTTCAGAATTAATTCAGGTAGTGACTGATTTTCAAAAAAATGGGTTTACTTCTGTAGAGTGTGTTAGTGGAAATTGTTCATACTATGACATATCAGAGATTATTGAAGAAAATTACCCCTTAGATTTAGAAAACGGAGGTTTGGGTTCTGATTTGAGCAGTCCTTCAGAGGACAAAATTCTTTTTTACGATGAAAGTGAAGGTAGGGTAAGGTGGCTTACAGTAGGTGATAATTTGGAAATTGACGGGACAGAATTAGATGCAGAATCAGGCGGAGTCTCCGGAGATACCTCTCCCAGTGGGGAAGTCTATACCGGAGAAATATACACAGCCGGAAACGGACTCTCGGTTTCAGGTTCCGAAGTACAATTCGGAGGAACGTTGGAACGCAACACCACAATAACCCAGAGTAATTATAATTTAGTCTATAATTTAACAGGAATCGGTGATTTTGACGTTCAAGATTCAGGGGTTTCTGTATTAAAAATTGATGATTCGGGAGCTGTTGCTCTTGGAGTTTCCGACCCGACAGCAGCCTTAGACATTAAAGGTTCAACACAGGATTTTTCTTCATTAAGAATAAGATCCGGTGTAACGCCCCTGACTCCTTATTCAGGTGATATTTACTCCGACGGGACAAACATATATTTTTGGAATGGTTCTTCTTGGGATGATTTAACTGAAGTTGGTTCCACCGGGGATACCTTGCCCACAGGTTCTGAAGGGCAATTTTTATATAATAATGATGGTACCTGGGAGGCCTTTAATGGTTTGTTTTGGGATGACGGTTCAAGTTATATAGGACTTGGAACCACGAACCCTCAATACACTTTAGATGTTGATGGGACTGCAAGATTTGATTCTCTTAGAACTGACGAGATTTATTTATCAGGTACTCAGGTTACAGCAGATGCAGAAGAACTCAATATTTTAGATGGGGCGTTGGTTTCTACAAGTGAGCTAAATGTACTTAATGGAGTAAATCCTACTCTTACATCTTCTGAGCTTAATATCTTGGACGGTGCTTTAGTTTCCACAAGTGAGCTAAACCTTTTAGTTGGAAGGTCGGGAACTTTAATTGATACAAACAACATATCATCTTATGCCATCACCCCAGCTATTATTGGAAATTATGCAGTAACATCAATAACCGCAGGTTCGGGATTATCTCAAACTTCATCAGGGCCCGGTCAAGTTACATTAGACATCGGGGCAGGAGATGGAATATATCTTGATGTTGATTCACTGTCCTTGCAAATTGCTACATCTGGTAGTTTTACATCTAACTCTTCCTTTTCAGGTTTAGAACTTAATTCTTCTGGTTTAAGTTTACTTGGTGGTTGTTTCGATGATCAAGTTTTAGCTTGGGATACAGATACTCAAAGTTGGATGTGTTCGTCAAAATTGGCATTGGGTGGTATAACCGGTTCGGGGTCGGGTGTAAGTACAGAAGGCCAAGTTGCTATTTGGAATGGTGGTTCTAATATAACCGGTTCGGATGATTTATGGTTTGAAAGTTCATCGGGTAGATTAGGCATTGGCACAACAAGCCCTGATTACGATCTTCATGTAGTTGGTTCGGTAGCTGTTTCTGATTATTTTTCAAGTTTTGGAAATGTTGGGGCTACTTCTAATGTTTCGGGTATGGTTTTTGAAAATGGTTTATACATTTCAGGAACGATAGCCGGATTTTTAACACCTTATGATATTGGGGCAGTGGGCGGAGTTCAAGAATACAATTCTGAAACTTCTTTTTTAGGTCAAACCATAGAACTATCTTCATCCGAAGTTACAGGAATTCTTCCTGTAAGTTTTGGTGGCACAGGCACGGATTCGTTTACTGAAAACGCTCT
>CAYRRO010000058.1:0-2748 GCA_964426685.1 uncultured Candidatus Saccharibacteria bacterium | reverse complement strand
ATAACAATATCAGAGCTATGAAAAACAAAGAATTTTTAAAATGTCTCATTAAGTCTGATAATTTTAAATTGCGCATTAGATATATAATAGATTATTATTGATATATTTTAAAGAGAAAACATACATTGTGTATAATCAATAGTATGTCTTTAGAAAACGTTATATTATCTGATATTAGACCTGATACACACGGTGCTGAACTTGAAAATAATTCTCCAGATTATATTCATAGGGACGGTTCGGGATCTTTTTTAAATTCTAAATTAAAATCTGCGGAAAAAAATAACGCCATTCCTCCTGATCCTGAAAAATTTATCAGTCGCTATATTTTAAAAAAATCTCAAAAAGACCCAGAATTTGGAGGTGTGGAAAAATTATCGGAAGTAACGGAAGTCTTTTCAGATTATATGGGATTTATTTCTAGAGGTGTGGACACAAGTTTAACAAAGGGTAAAGATACTGGCTCTTTGCTGAGAAGTATTGTTGGTAGAAGATGTTCGGGATGTGAAAGTTTTATCAATTATATGATTAATTCCGGATATTTTTCTCCCGAAATAGTTGACGAATCATCCGAAGTACTGAGGATTTCCACAGAAATTCTTTCTGTTATTGATCTAAATACCTTTGAGTCGAATAAAAGCAGTGGTTCTGAGCAAAAGGCTGCCGTTTTAGCTCATCTGGTTGATTTATCAGTTAAGTATCCTTCCAAAGCGGATCAGATTCTTAGTATTGTTGATAGATCTTGTCCGAAAAACAACAAATCCAGGGAGTCTTTTAAAGCTTATATAGAAGGTGCTCTGGCCGAAATACTTACCGTCTATTCTATATTAGATTCCGAAGCTCTTTCTAGTGGAGATTTTGAAGTTTTAAAGCCTGGTTCCTACGACGATGTATATAGAGGCATCGATTTTGTTATTAGGAGAAAAAAAGAAAACGGTAAGTCCGAAGATGTTTTATACTTTGATGTTAAAAAAGGTAATATAGCTTCATACGGTGTTTGTAATTTAGTATTTAAAGACAACAATATTGTGACAAGGAGTCATGGGATGGAATTACCAAATCTTCTTGAAGAATTTGCAGTAGAGGATAATGTAATAAATTGTTTAAAAAAAGACAGTGTGCCTTTTGTTGTGGTTAGGATGAAACCGAGTTTTGACTTTTCTACTGATCAGGACTACAATGACTTCTCAACTCAAATAAAAACCGAGGTAAATGAAAGAATAAAGGAGACGTACTAATGAATAAAAAAAGAATTGAGAGGAACAAAAGATATTACGTAGTAGGACCAAGATCAGCTCACGAAGAAATTATGGCTGGGTTAATCCGTGAGACAGAGAGTGGTTTAAAGTCAGACGAAAATTTAAACGAATCGACTGAAGACCCCGAGATCTTGAATAAGAACAACGAGCCGAAATCATCTACAAGTGAGGTCGGCTCAATTTTTTAGTATCACATTTTCAAAATAGAAAAATCCCCTTTAGAAATTATTGATAATAGATTTCCGAAGAATTTTTATATACAATTTCAATATGTCTGAAACAGGATTATATTTAAACGAGGTAGCAAAGATCAAAGAAAATCAGGATATTCAGCCAAAGAGTATATCTTCCCTTTTTGATCCTGTTTTAACTCCACATGAGGTAAGTCTGAATAGAAAATATGATGGTGGGGGTGGGAAAACTTCTGAGGACAGAACAAAAGATTTTGTTGTTTTACATGGAAAAATTAGAGAAAAACATTCTTCGGGTTCAGACAAACGTATATATAAAGATGAGGAGGATTGGGATAAAGCAACCGCAAATATCAGAAAAGAAGAAATATCGAGATTGTTTATAGATGATGGTTTGGATGAGTTGGAGATAGATAGCACTGTCTCTGAACAGTTATTGGAAGATGACTTAAAAGAAAATTTACAAGATTATAATCACAATTGGAAAGAGGACTTGAAGAAATTTGGAAAAACACTTGAAGATAACGATGTAAATAATGAAAATGTTAGTCACATAACCCCCATTACTCGTGAAGATAGACGTGAAACCAGATATAAATATCCTAAAAGATGAGGTTTATTTCAAATAATATTTTATGTTAGGCAGTTTTACTATTTTTAATTATAAATAAAACATGAACCCTTTTAGTATAAATTCATTACCAGAGGACTGGGAAGAAGCTTTATGGGAAATTGAGGGTAGTCTAGGGGAGAAAGGTGTCGGTGGAAGTGGTCGCAAAAATGAACATAAAGGTCCTAAAACATCTCGGGAAATAGGTAAATTAAGTAAGGAGAATGCTAAGAATAGAAGAGTGGGGCAGGCAGAGAGTAGTTTAAAAAAAGACCTAGAACATTTTCCTCTCAACGATTTTAGTGAGGAGAAATTATCTGAAATTATTGAAAAATACTCATCGTGGGTTTTAAAATCTTTGCCTGATAGATATCCTTTTTTCAAAAATTTAGAAACAGAAGTTGAATACACTCAGTCGAGATCATCAGGTCCCGGTGGTCAGAATGTTAACAAAACTAGTACTGCAGTAACCGTAAAACATCCGCTTACAGGAATATACGCAAGAAGTGAAGATAGTCGGGAAGTACCAACAAATAAAAGAGAATCCCTTTCAAAATTATTAACTAAGTTGGAAAGTCATATTAAAAATTGGTCTATTTACCTAAAAAATATCCCTTTAGAAGAAAGACAGGAGAAGATTATTTCTTTTGTTAAAAACATGTGCGATAAGAAAACAAATTAAACCTTC
>CAYRRO010000057.1:0-2767 GCA_964426685.1 uncultured Candidatus Saccharibacteria bacterium | reverse complement strand
TACTTGAGTGTAGGGCTATCTCCGGATGTCGCTTTGCTTCATCAGGAGCTAACCGCCCGCGTACTTTGTAATTATTTACAACCCTCTACTTTTTCTTAGGGTTCATTACTTTATCAATAATTCCGTATTTTACAGATTCTCCGGCATCCATCCAATAATCTCTGTCCATGTCCCCTTTTACTTTATCTAATTTTTGACCTGTTTCTTTGGCAATGGCTTCTGCGTACTGATCTCTAAGTCTTAACATATGTTTAGCTGTAATTTCAACGTCACTAGCTTGCCCCTCTACCCCACCAATTACCTGATGAATCATAGTGTGGGATCCTGGAAGTGCGTATCTTTTACCTTTTGTTCCTGAAGACAAAATTAAAGCTGCAGCAGAAGCTGCTAACCCAACATTTATCGTTACAACATCATTTTTAATATGTTTTATAGTGTCATACATAGCAACCCCGGCGTAAACCTCACCTCCGGGAGAGTTAATATACACACTAATGTCTTTATCAGGATTTTGGCTTTCCAAAAAAAGCATTTGAGCAATAAATGTATTTGCTACACCCATATCAATTGGTCCGGTAACAAAAACAACGTTATCTTTTAAAAGTCTTGAATAAATATCATAAGATCTTTCCATTCCTGATTGATCTTTTTCTATTACTATTGGAACTAAAGTATTATTCATCTTTATCCTCCTCGTCTTTGATTTCTTCCTCAATTTCTTCTTCGGTCACCTCTTCTACATGTTCCTCTTCCTCTTCTTCAGTCACTTCTTCTACTTTTTCCTCTTCCTCAATTTCCTCTTCGGTTATTTCTTCAACATTTTCCTCTTCCCCCACCTTTTCTTCAGGCGTTTCTTCTTGGGAATGCTCTTCTTCATGATGATGGTCATGATCGTGAGGACCCTGTGTCTCTTCAATTAACATATTTAAAAGTTTGTTTTTTTGCAAGATAGTTTTGATATAAAGTTTTTGCATCGGATCTTGCATTTGTTGAGCAACAACCGGATCTCCCGCCGCACTTACCATTTCGTCAACTTCTTCATCCCCCACCTCAATTTTTTCCGTTTCTACAAGGTGAGATAGAACAAACTCAGCTTTTATATTGTTTTCTGATATCTTGTTGTACTCTGCTCTCAATTCATCTGCGTTTTTACCTTGGGCCTGTAGATACTTATCAATTGGCAACTTTATTGTCTCAAGCTGTTCTAAAAGTTTGGTCATTAATCTATCTGTTTCTTCTTCAAGTAACATGTCTGCAATCTCAACTTCAGATTCTTTTAAAATTACATCTATGACTTCGTTTGCCCCTATGTGTACGTGCTCGTGACCTTCTTTCTCAATATCAAGTTCACCTTTTTTCAATTTTTCTTCTTTTTCTTTTTTAACTTTCTCTGTTTTTTCTTTGTAGTAATCTTTTAAGGCTTTTTTGTAATCACCCATCTTTATCTCAGGTTTAACTGCAAATTCAGCTGTAAATTCCAGATCTTTTTCAATATCAAATTCTTTTATTTCAACTTTTGGGTTAGAAACCGGCATTAATTTGTTTTCTTTTAAAGCTTGTGGATAGTAGGTCTGAAGGACTTCATTGATGGTATCACCGTATAATTTAGAGTTACCAACCTTCTCTATCACCATATCCTTTGGCGCAGTTCCTTTTCTAAAACCTTGAAGTTCAGTTTCCTCAACTGCTTTTTTTACTTCTTTTTCGTAGAATTCTTTTACAACACTGTTTTCTACGGTAACAGTGAGTTTCATAGTTGCTTTTGGTAATTTTTCTATTTGTGTTTTCATAGCTTAACTATTGTATCACAAGAGGCTATATTTTTGACTCGTTTTTCTTGGATTTTATGTATTTAATTGAAAAATCAATGATATCTTCTTTATCATAGGTAATGTCGGGTTCTATTTTTGTTTCTTCCAATGGTTTGTCTTTTCCGGGAAGGAAGAATCTCCAGGTTGGTATCCAAATGTAGTATTTTTGATCTTTTTCATAAAATTCGTATTCTTTGGGGTTTCCGCTTCCTCCTTTTGTTTTTGTTCCTATTATTATGCAGTCGGTTGAAGCTTTTATAATGGAAACAAATCTTTCGGCGGAGCTAAATGTGTCTTCGTTAACAAGAACAGCGATTGGTTTGTTGTACGGGGTGTTTGTTCCTTTGACATAAATTTCATCCTTATTAATTGACATCCCTATATCTCTTGTAAAATTAATTCCCATCAGATGGTCACCAGGTTTAGACAAGTATTGCGTGATAAAAGTTCGGGCGGTGTATTCCTGCCCTCCTCCGTTGTATCTAAGGTCAATTATCAAACCTTCGGTGGTTTCTGCATTTTCTAAAAAAGGTGTTTCCAAATCTTTGTAGTCGATATTTATCAAAGATGGGATTTTTAAGTACATAATATTTTCCAAAACTTCAAAAAATGGTTTTTCAGTTTTTAAATCTCCGTGGCGCCACTCGACCGGAAGAATCATTTCTTTACCTTCATATATTCCGGCGTGAGGATTGTTTAAAAGTTTTAAGATGCTGTCAATTTTTTTAACGTTGTCGGAATTTTCATCGCTATCGATGATTGTTGCGTTGTAAAGGAAATTTTCCATTTCTTTTTTATCTAAAAATGGATACGTGTCTCTGACTTTTAGAACTACATCTTCAACTGTGTTTAAAATATTTTCGGGCTTTTCTTCCATTAATTAATTCTATAATATTTTTGTGGATTTAGTTTGATATTACTCCAGATCCGATGCATAAATCTTTAATATAAAAAAC
>CAYRRO010000056.1:0-2838 GCA_964426685.1 uncultured Candidatus Saccharibacteria bacterium | reverse complement strand
TTAATTCCATTTTATTTAGCAAAAATTATATTTACTTTAATAAACTCAATTTTGCTATTTTTGTCAGTATTTTTAATAAACAAAATGCTTGTTGGAAAGATAGATTATCGCTTTTGGTTAATGCTTCTTTTAAGTTTAATATTTTATCCATTAAGATTTACCTTTTCAGACGGGCAGTTTAACGTTGTTATACTGGCAATATTTACCTTAGGTTTATTTGCTCTTTATAAAAATAAATATTTGATGGGAGGTGTTAGCTTAGGTTTGGGAGTAATCACCAAAATAAGTCCTGCAATCATAATACTTTATGGAATATTGAGGAAAAAAATTATATTAGTTATGGTCGCTGGAATTACAGTAATTAGTTTGTCCCTGTTAGCGGAACATTTTGTTAGTAAGGATATTAATTATTATTATGCAAAATTCATTGTGAAAGATGTTTCCTCTCAATCTAAGGGATTAGATGCTACAGACCAATCACTTTTAGGGTTTATAAAAAGATTTGATTATGAAAACGAGTTGGAAATGAGTTCTATCACCAAAAGTTTTGTTTCTTACTCTGTTGTAGCTTTCTTAGGCCTGTTGTTTTTTGTCTTTGATTTAATTTCCAAAAAAGGTAAATATAATTTATTTATTGATTATTTTATACTAGTCACCGTTGGAGTTATTGGTACAGGTCTTGCTTGGTATCACCAATATACCTCGTTAATACTACCTTTGTTCGGGTTTGGGATTATTGTACTTACTCGTTTTAATAAAAAATATAAATATGTGAGATTGGGATATATTATTGGAATTGTTTTAATTTATTTATTTTGGTTTATAGACATAAGATCTTCTAAATTATTTTCGGAAGGATTTTCTCAATTTATAATGTTTTACGGAGGAGTGTTGTTACTAATCGGACTTTATACGATTAAAATAAATCAAAAGTGGTTAGTAGAGGAAGATATTCCCAATAAAATAAGCTTTGATATGAGTTGGAAAATATCTCTTACGGTATTCTTCATGTCGATATTTTTTGGGTTAAATCCGCTTAAATTTCTTGATATATTAAAAGAAAACAGAGATGAATCTCGGGTGAAAGCTTTAGACTACATGTCCGGTGTTTTAATAAAGAAAAATGTATCTTTTAAAGCTGAGGAATCTAACAGTTTTATTATGAGTAACAGGGTAGGAAAAGGTTACATAAGATTTGGGAAAGGGGAAGATAATAAGGTGTTAGATAGAATGTATATCTTATACGAAGATCCAATTAATAATTCAACTTACAACTATAGATTTAAATCTGATAGCGGAGAGGACTTTGAGTTAAAGGCTAAAATGGAAAGCAAGAAATATATAGATGAGTACGGTTCTTACTATATAGTCGATAACAGAGTAGATTGAGAGATTGGTTGACTTACATCTTGTAAAAGTGCCATTTATCGGCTTCATAAACTTCATCTAAATCAGGAATTTTAAAATAATAACTGCATACTAAAACACTTTTTTTTAATTCATTTCTAAATTTTATTGATAGCCTATTCATTATTTGTGGTGATTGCCAAAGAACTATCAAGTTGTACTTACTGAGATTAGAATTAAAAAAGTCTTCGTTAAAAATTTTACATTTATCTTCTAACATTGCTTTTTGTAACCTTCTTATTGATTGTTTGTAAAGTATTTTATTAAGCTCCACGCCGTCGCAATTAAAACCTTCCTTGTTTAAACTTATAACTACACGCCCATCTCCTGATCCCAAATCTATTGCTTTTTCAATTTTATATTTACTCTTTATTTTTTGCAGTGTTTTTATAAGGGATTGAATTTTCCTTTTGTTATTTGGGATAAAAGGAGCCCCTTTGTTAAGGGGAAACATGAAAAGAAGAAAATAACCTAAAGCGGATATTAATATTGTGATCCAATTTATCATGAGAAGAATACTTATAGAAAAAAAGACGTTTAATTACAAAATCTACTTGGTGAGGGCGGTGGGGATCGAACCCACGACACCCTGCTTAAAAGGCAGGTGCTCTAACCACTGAGCTACGCCCCCTCACGCAAATTACGGTCTTGAATATTATAAACTATTAAAGATCTTTTTGGAATAAAAAAACTCGCTAAATTCCTTTGGTAAGAAACATAGCGAGTGGGGCATAGAAGGCACTGCTGATAGTAGACCTGTTCTGGTTATGGTGCGCTAGGTTTTCACCAAGAAGCGTATCAGACAAGCAGGTGTACACTTACCCGTACGAAGCGAGTTATCAGCAGTACCGAGCGCGGACGCGTGGACTTGAACCACGAACCTGAATTTTCCATTCATGCTCTCCCGTTGAGCTACGTCCGCAAACGGTCTTGGAAGGACTTGAACCTTCATCTTTTCGGTGCTAGCAACCGAACGCTTTTCCAATTGAGCTACGAGACCATTTTTAAATTTTCAAGAGTAACAGCGTATCAAAAGATAAAATTATTGTCAAATCATAAACCCGAAGTTTACACGAAGTATCCAACAGTGTAGAATTTAATAACTATGTCACACGAACCATTAGCTGAAAAACTAAGACCCTCTAAGATAGTAGACTTCGTCGGTCAAGATAAAATAATTGAGGTCATTAAATCTTTGATAGAAAAATCCAAAACCACGGACTTTTTTCCTTCTTTAATATTTTGGGGTCCTCCGGGATCGGGCAAAACCACATTAGCCAGAATAATATCTCGAGAGCTCGAAAGACCATTTTTTGAATTTTCAGCTGTTAATACATCCATAAAAGATATTGAAAAAATAATTCCAAAAAAGAAAAATCAAAATGAGAAGGGTTTAGGTATTTTGCCTGAAAGTGAACAAACAAAAACTCC
>CAYRRO010000055.1:0-2958 GCA_964426685.1 uncultured Candidatus Saccharibacteria bacterium | reverse complement strand
GAAACCGAAGAAAATTTAGTTGGGGTGGACGCTGCTCGAAAAGTAGCATCTGATATGGGAGTTAATATAGATGAATTTAATTCCTGTGTAGAAGACCCTGCTATGGCACAAAAAGTTAAAGATCAAGAAGAATTAGGTTCTAATGCAGGTGTTACAGGGACTCCCGGAAGTTTCGTATACGACACAGTTACAAAAAAAGCAATTGAAATAGGTGGTGCTGCACCTTTAGATACAATCAAAAGCAAACTTGCGGATCTTAGAGCAGGTAAGGGGGTTGATATTGACATAGCCCCGATAAATGAAGAGGATTTTATAAAAGGGAATAATGAAGCCAGATATGTTGTTATGGAGTGGTCCGATTATGAATGTCCTTTTTGTGGAAGATTTCAAGAAAGTGTTAATAAATTAGTTGAAGAAGATACAGATGTCAAATGGGTCTATAGACAATTTCCTTTGGATAGCTTGCATCCCAATACAAGAGAGAAATCTATCGCAGCTTTGTGCGTAGGAAAGATTGCAGGAAACGATGCTTTTTGGCAATTCTCTGATATATTGTTGCTTCAATAAGTTTATTTTATATTTATAAAGTATTGTCGGGAGGGGCCCCTTTAGGCGCCCCTCCCTTGTTATTAAGCGGGACATAAAAAACTTTATTTTTAAATGTAAACTAGCGGTATAATGTTTTTATGTCTAATCTAAAAAAATTCACAATACTTCACTCTAATGATATGCACGGAGATTTTTTCACAGATGATCAAAAAGAACGGGGAAAGATGGTTGGAGGCCTATCCTTACTTTCAGGTTACATAAATAAAGTTAGGAAAGAGGAAAAAAATGTTTTGTACGTAATATCAGGGGATATGTTGCAAGGCTCTATTGTAGATAGTGAGTATAAAGGTTGTTCGACCATCGAAATAATGAATTATCTTGCCCCTGATGTTGTTGCCTTGGGAAATCATGAGTTTGATTACGGTCTCCCCCATCTTTTATTTTTAGAAAAAGTTGCTAATTTTCCCATAGTTAACGCAAATCTCTATGTTAAAAAATACAACAAACGTTTAATGAACCCTTATTTGATAATTAATAAGGACGGTTTTGATATTCTCTTTACGGGAATTTTAACTGAAAAAGTTATTGATTCTTTAAAAATGGATAAATTAGTTGGAAGTTTTGTTACTTTGGAAGAAGCAAGCGAGGAAGTCGGGAAGATTTGTAATGCTTATAAAAACGATGACATTGATTTAACGATATTGCTTACTCACATTGGTTTTGAATCTGATAAAGAATTAGCTTCAATGTTAAAACCTGAATGGGGTGTAGACATGATAATCGGTGGTCATTCCCATACATTTTTAGAAAAACCTGAGGTGGTAAATAATATTTTAATTTCACAGGCGGGGGTTGGGTCTGATCAAATTGGTCGTTACGACATTATAGTTGATGACGAAACAAACAGCATTGTCGATTATAAATGGCAACTTATTCCGATAGACGACAACATTGCGGAACCTGACGAAGAACTGACAAAATTTATTGATTCTTTTAGGGCAGAGGTGGATAGAAAATACAATACAATTGTTACCAAATTTTCAAAAAAACTTAACCATCCAAAAAGAGAAGAAGAAACGGAGCTAGGAAATCTTATCGCCGACGCTTTTGCAGAAATTTCTCAAAGTGATGTGATGATGGTGGGAAGTGGTTCTATAAGAATTAAAGAGTTAGGCCCTATCGTAACTTTAAAAGATTTAAAAGCATGTTTTCCTTACGATGACAGTTTAAATAGATTTAAAATTAGAGGAGATCAGTTGAAAAGGATTTTTTCACACGTTATGAGAATTGAAAACAGGGATGGTGAGGGTGAGTGTTATCAAGTTAATTCAAATGTAAAAGCTGTATATAACGAAAAAGAGAAAAAATTGGAGTCTTTGAAAATCCGCGATACCGATGTTATGGATAATTTCCTCTACTCAATTTGTATTCAGGGTTATCATCTGCAAAATTGTCAGGCCTACTTAGATATAAGTGAAAAAGAGCTTTTAGAGGCAGGCCAAAATAAGGTTGTTTCAACATCAGCAGCCGAGGTTTTAGAGGAGTGGTTTAGAAATAACCAGAATGTAAGTAGGGACGTTGAAGGCAGGTTAGTTTTTAAATAACTACCTGTATATTTTTTGGGACTATTTTACATCTCATATTTAGTAATAACAGGCAAATATACCTCTGGCGTATTTTGAGAATTTATCAATTCTATGTCCAAAAATTTGGGTAATGCTAGATATCTCATCGTCAAGAGAAACGTCATATTTTATTTCAACAACGCATCCCGGTTCTGTATAAGGCCTGCTAAAGTTTCTACTATTTAAAATGCCTTGATAGGTTATATCAAAATCTACTGTCATTCTTATTCTTCTATCTATGGATTCGTAGTATCTTCTTTTGTAATATATTTTAATAACGGGTTGAGTAGTTTTGAACATCTCCTTGATTCTTGGGTCTATGTCGCCATTTATTTTTCCCCTGATCTTAGAGCCTGCCAAACCCATTTTCATTTTTAATTCAACCGCTGCATTTTTATTTGGTTCTAAATCTTCGCCGTACCATCTAATTCTCAGCTTAGCTCTTTTTTCATGTCCGTTTTCATTATCCCAAAAATTGTCTAAAGACTCAGTGTCGTAATAAATGCTATTCACCTGTCTTTCAGGGTATGTCTCCTTAAAGCCATAGGGGTGAGTTTTAATCAATCTTACCAACGAGTCCTTATTTTTATCAGGAAAATACATTTTTCTTTCAATTCTTTTCTCTTCTTTCATAGTTTTTTTAGTATTGCTCCCCACCAAGTTAATTTGAATTCGGGTTTTAAATAAATATTTTTATTAAATTTTACGGTTTGTTTAATTTCTTCGCCTATGTCACTTGTACCCCAGCTTATAAATTTCCACCCAAAGTTCGGTTTGGCTTCTA
>CAYRRO010000054.1:0-2963 GCA_964426685.1 uncultured Candidatus Saccharibacteria bacterium | reverse complement strand
GATATCGAAGTATTCAGGTACTCAAAACCAGTTAGTGATAGTATTAACAACGGTGGTTGTGGTTGCAATTAAGAGGGCTGAGCCCTTGACGGGCTCAGCCCGGGATAAACCCCGAGGAAACGACTTGGGTAGGGTTGTCACCGTTAAGGGCTCAGCCCAGTAAATATAGTATGAAAAAGAACCAAGGTATAAAAAATGATTTAATGTCAAAAATAATCCCCGGACTAATTACGATATTAGTCTTCTTGTTTTTTGTGTTGGTTCATTTGCCTGATTTAGGCCACGATAATTTCAACACCGATGTTTGGAAGTGGAAATCAAGGTCATATAATTTCGGCAGTGCAATATTGGGAAATAATCTTGAACAATCTCTGCAGACATATCATCCCGGAGTTGTTTTGATGTGGCTGGGCGGTGCCGGTGCAAAAATTACTAATTACTTGGCTGAATCTCAGGGAAGATCTGTAATTGCCGACGACAGCGTTGATATTATTTTCCAAATCGATTTTGCACAAAAAATTCTTGTTGTTTTAGTTACGGCTTTAACTATATCTTCTGTTTTTCACATTTTCAAAAAAATATTTGGTTTAGAATATGCCGTTATTTCAATATTTTTACTAACTCTAGAGCCTTTTTATTTAGGTTTAACAAGAGTATTTCATCTTGAGGGATTGGTTTCGACATTTATGCTGGCGAGTATCGTTTGGCTTTACTATTTTTTTCTTGACTCTAAAAAAATAAAGAGGCTTTTGGTTTCAGCTCTTTTTGCAAGTTTATCAATACTCACGAAAACCTCAGCACTTTTTTTAGTTTTATATTTTGGTTTAGTAAGTTTAATATTTATTTACCGTGACGGGAAATATAATTTTAAAAAGACAGGGGTTGGTAAATTTTTAAAAGAAAACATTGGCAATTTTTTGGCGAAATTTGGAAAAATATTTTTTATTTGGGTAGGGGTTTTAATCTTTGTATTTTTTGCCCTTTGGCCTGCAATGTGGGTGGCGCCCGGAAAAGTTATTCAATCGTTGTACGCAGGTATAAATGATATCGGTGTAGAGGGAGATCATTTCCAATTTTATTTTGGAAAACTTGTTGAAAACCCCGGCCCCAGCTTCTATTTTGTCGTACTGGCTTTAAAATCATCAATTTACTTACTGGTGGGTTTTATTGGCGCCTTAATAATAAGAAAAAAACTACCTGAAAATTTGAGAAGATTTATGGATTACCTTTTGATTTTTACCCTTTTCTATTTTATTCAGCTCACTATTCCTACAAAAAAACTTGATAGATATATCCTCCCGGCTTTAGTGGTGATTTCTCTAATTTCATCTATGTTTTATGTTTGGGTTTTTGAAAAAATTAGCAATAAAAAAGTTTGGCAAAAAGCTGTATGTGTAATTTTATTTTTTATTCCTGCAGTTTACACAAATATGTATGTCCATCCCGATTATTTTTCATATTTTAATCCTATGTTCGGGGGTTTAAGGACAGGCGTAAAAGTAATAGAGCCTAAGTGGCTGATCGGGAGCAGGGAAGTTGTTAATTATTTTACTGATTTATCCGAAAAGACCGGAATGGAGCCTTCTTGGAGTGCCTCTTTTGAAGAGTTGGTTTACAAAGCACACGGTAAGAATCTTGAAAAAGCTATGACCGTTGGTTTTAAAGAGAAATATTATAGCCAGATTTGGCCGTTTTTTAGAGAAAAAGGTACTTGGGCTGTTATAGAAAGTTTGACCCCTTTTGCTAACAAAACTAAATATTTTGTTTACCCTGTTTGGGATGATACTTCTTCTCAGGAGAAAAGATTTGGTTTAACTTATTTTGATAATATTAAACTTCGAGGAGTGCCTCTTTACAATGTTTATAAGAGCCAAATGGAGGGTGTGAATGATTGAAAAAATAAAGGGAATGAGGTCGAATAAAGATGTTTTAGATACTATAATCGTCGGGGGCGCGACGTTGTTTGGGTCTGTTTTTAGTTATCTTTTGCAGTTTGTACTAGGGAGAAAGCTTTCAGTTGGTGATTACGGTACTTTTAACGCCCTGCTTTCTTTATCTTCGATGGTTGGGGTTTTTGGCGCTGTTTTTGGGACAGCTTTAATAAAGGTAAACGCTGAGATTTTTGCTAAAAAAGATAATGACAGCCTGCGCTCTTTATTTATTAGTTCTGTTAAGTTTTCTTTGGCAGTTGGGTTATTTTCTTTTTTAATCATATTCTCTTTACGGGAATTTATTTCAAATTATCTTAATGTTGGAGACAGTTTTTTAATTATTCTTTTTGGTATTTCTATAGGTATGGGTTTTTTAATTGTTATCCCAAACTCTTACCTTCAGGGAACTCAGGAATTTAAAAAATACTCTTTGTTCCATATTTTTAGTTTGTTTTTAAGATTTTTAATTCCTACTATCTTTGTTTTTATGGGATTTGGTTTAAGAGGTGTTTACAGCGCGGCCCCGACCTCTTCTATTACTGCGTTTTTATTTGGTTTGTTTATTTTAGGTCTTAATCTCAAAAATTTAAAAAAAGTTGATGTGAGCGATAGTTTTAAAAAGATTTTTTCTTTTGGTTCCACCGTTATTTTAGTAAATTTTTCTATGATGGCTTTGAATAATATTGATCTTATTATGGTTAAAAGATTTTTTAGTCCTACGGATGCCGGTTACTACGCAGGTACTATGACGCTGGGGAAAATACTGTTGTTCGGGGCGGGGGCAGTTTCGGTGGTAATGTTTCCTAAAATTACTGCACTACACGCCGGGGGCAAGAGTTTTATGAAAAGTTTAAAAAGACTTTTGATGCTTTTGATTTTGGTTTTGGTGGTTGGGGTGACTTGTTATCAGATTTTTCCGCAAATTATTACAAATCTATTTTTTGGAAAAGCTTTTGAAAATTCCGTGAAATATTTACCTTTGTTTTCAGTTTTTGTGGCACTGTACGTTTTGATAAATTTTTTGGTGATGTT
>CAYRRO010000053.1:0-3181 GCA_964426685.1 uncultured Candidatus Saccharibacteria bacterium | reverse complement strand
ACGTGTTAAAATATTCCAGTGAAATTACCTAAGCCAATATCCAATTTAATAGACTATTTTGAAAGACTCCCCGGCATTGGTCCTAAGACCGCACAAAGATTAACCTTCTCACTTTTAAACTTTCCTCAAGAAGAATTAGAAAAATTTTCCGATTCTTTAATCCAGCTTAAAAAGGGTACTAAACTTTGTAAAGTATGTAAAAATGTAACAGAAAATGACATATGTCCTGTTTGTGACGATCCTTTGAGAGATAAAAAAATTATTGCGGTAGTTGCAAGTCCTTTGGATGCCTTTGCTCTGGAAAAAACAAATTTTAAAGGTGTGTATCATGTTCTTCACGGAATTATCGATCCTTTAAACAACATTGGGCCGGAAGAAATTTTTATTAAAGATCTTGTTGAAAGAATTAAAAATTTGGTGGAAGAAAATTCTTTTGAAAATATTCATGAAAATTCTCCGATTGAAATTATTTTAGCTACAAACACCAGCATGGAAGGGGAGTCAACGGCTATGTATATTTCAAAATTAATAAGAGAAGAAGGTTATTCTGAGGAACACGTGAAAATAACCAGAATTGCCAGAGGTCTTCCTGTGGGCGGGGATATTGAATACGCGGATGATATTACATTAAGCAGAGCGCTGGAAGGGCGCTCAAGCATATAATGTGGTAAAATTTTACTCATTAAATGAGGATTTATAATTCTTTATCAAAACAAATAGAAGATTTCAAACCCATTGAACCGGATTTTGTAAAGATGTATTGTTGCGGTCCTACTGTTTACAAAGATCAGCAAATAGGTAATTGGAGAACATTCTGTTTGTCCGATTTTTTACACAGAGCCTTAAAATTAAACGGTTATAAAGTAGATTTCATAATGAACATGACGGATGTGGGTCATTTGTTTGAAGCAGGCAGTGACCCTGAAGGTGGTGAAGACAAGATAGAGCAACAGTCTTTAGAAGAGGGTAAAACAGCCAAAGACATTGTTGAGATGTACGCAAAAAGTTTTCTTGAAGAATTTAAGGAAATGAATTTGCTCGAGCCCAGAAAATTTACAAAAGCCACCGAATACATTGATGAACAAATAGATTTAGTAGCTACTTTAGAAGAGAGGGGTTTTACATACGAAACTTCGGACGGAATTTATTTTGATACTTCCAAATTTGAAAAATATGGTGAGTTGTCGGGTTTAACGATTGAAAATATTAAAGAAGGGGCAAGAATTGACCCTAACCCCGAGAAGAAAAATCCTACGGATTTTGCGCTTTGGAAATTTTCCCCAAAAGATAAAAAAAGACAACAGGAGTGGCAATCGCCTTGGGGGGTGGGTTTTCCCGGATGGCATCTTGAATGTTCTTCAATGATTATGACAGAGCTTGGGGATACTATAGATATTCATGTTGGTGGGGAAGATTTAAAAATGATTCATCATCAAAATGAAATTGCTCAGAGCGAGTGCGCAACCGGTCAAAAGCTTGTTAATTATTGGGTTCACGGAGCGTTTTTAACTGTTGACGGTGGGAAGATGAGTAAAAGCCTTGGTAATTTTTATACGCTGTCTGATGTCAAACAGAGAGGTTTTTCACCTTTGGATTTAAGGTATCTTTTTATGACATCAAATTACCGAGGGCCCTTAAATTTTACTTGGGAGGCAATGCAAAATTCACAGAATTCACTAAAAAGAATTTACGAGCTTGTTGCAAGCTACGTATACAATCCCAAGGCTGAGATATCAGATAAATTTTTAAAAAAATTCAGAGAAAAAATTGACGAGGATTTGAATATACCTGAGGCTTTAGCAGTTTTTTGGGAGTTAATAAAAAGCTCAATACCTGAGGAATCAAAACTTAACACAATATTAAAATTAGATGAATTTTTAGGTTTAAAGTTACAAGAACATATTGGTGTTGAAATCCCTAAAAATGTTTTGGAATTAGCCAAGATGAGAGGGGAGTATAGAAAAAATGGTATTTGGGACAAAGCTGATGTTTTAAGAAGGCAGATAAGCGACTTAGGTTACGTTGTCGAAGATCTTCCTACAGGTGAATACAAGGTAAAAAAGAAATTTTAATCCGAATATAACCATTTGACTGCGTTTTCACTTATATAATCGGCAGTTTTTAGAATGTACTTTGGTTCGTATACTATATCCTCCGAAGAGTATTTTTCGTTTTGTGTTCCTTGAAGAGTTCTTTGGAAATTAATTTTATCGGCTACAAATATTCCTCTCAAATTCAATTTTTTACATTCCTTACCTTCCTCTAGATTGTATGCGGTGTTGATAGCTCCGTCGGAGAAAATTCCCACATTTACATTTTCAACTTTTTCATCAATATCTACATTTGAACCCGATACTATAAACAATGCGGTAGAAGAGTTAGCTATTTTTATATCATTTGATATTTTTAAGTTTCCATTTACAAATACCACTTGATTAAAGGTAGCAGAATTATAGTTTGAAGGTATTTTTTGACTTTTAATTTCGTAATCACCACTTATGTAATAAATACCTGATGAGGCAATTAAATTCCCTGTAGTTGATATCTGAGTTTTTGTACCTTTTGAAGTGTCAAAATATTTTTGATAATCATATTCAGGGGGCGGGTTGATATTTGTGGTATATAAATCTTCTTGTGAGCTAAAAAAATCAATATTATTTCCACCTACCTCTATTAAACCGTCTGTATTTACTTCACCTGAAGGAGCTTCTGATACCATATCAATATTTTGATTAGCTCTGACTATTCCTTTCCCCCTTACCTTTATCCAAGGGCCATTAACACACACGTCTTTAATAGCAATGTTTCCTGCCATATCCTCAGCACGAAATCTTATACTTTTAGTACAATCTTTCCAGTTACTATCACAAAAGTCTACCTTAGGGGTTACTAAATAAGCATTTTTAGATCCAGGAAAAAAAGGTGGGCTTACAAGTATAACCCAATTTGTGGAGCTCCATGTGGAGTTACAATTTAACAAAGAAGAAAATCTTCCGAATCCAGGGTTCTTTCTTGTACTGTATTGAAATTTATCCGTAAATGTCGATATTCCTGAAGTATTATCACTAACATTGATCCATGCATATAGCTCATGATCGTTGCCGAAGATACCTCTAACTGCTCCTGAACCACGCCAATTTCCTGGGGGTGTCTGATCTATTTTAAAATTTATCGATTTTGT
>CAYRRO010000052.1:0-3277 GCA_964426685.1 uncultured Candidatus Saccharibacteria bacterium | reverse complement strand
TAATTGGAAAAGATTGGATTAAAAAAATAGTTCAATATATTTTTGCAAATAAAAGTGTGATGTTTTCAATTATTGTGATTCTTTCAGCTTTGCTTATTTTTACAGGTCTTGGAAAAAACCATCTTATACCTTGGGATGAGGCTATTTACGCAAAGGTCGCTAAAAATATGTTGATAAATAAGCAGTTTGTTGTTCCTCATTGGGATAGTTTAACTAAAGGTTGGTTTGAAAAGCCTCCTTTATATATGTGGATGATGTCAGGACTAATGAGCTTTTTAGGGTTTAATTCTTGGGCCGCTCGTTTACCCAGTGCACTTTTTGGTTTTCTGACTGTTTTATTAGTCTATGTCTTTTCCAAGAAATTTTTTAACAAAACATCGGCCTTTATTTCTTCTCTTGCCTTAGTGACAACAGTTCACTTTCTTTATTATTCACGAGCTTCAATGCTTGACGTTACAACCACATTTTTTATTACTTTGGCGTTATATCTTTATTGGAAAACAAAAGAAAAAAACAAAATATTGCTCTGGATATTATCAGGTTTGTCAACAGGTTTTGCGGTAATGACAAAAGGTTTTATAGGGCTCCTTCCTTTATTAATAATTGCAATATACGAATTAATATTGATATTTGTTTATAAAGAAAAGTTGAACAGGCAAAAGTTCTGTAGATATTTTTTGATTTTTTTAAGTCTGTGCGTTATTGCACTGCCTTGGCATTTGGTAATGTATCAAAAGTTCGGGATGTCGTTTGTTAATAAATATTT
The DNA here is from genome assembly GCA_964426685.1 of uncultured Candidatus Saccharibacteria bacterium. GTDB lineage: Bacteria > Patescibacteriota > WWE3 > UBA101185 > UBA10185 > JAAZNV01. The sequence continues at coordinate 2,511 of CAYRRO010000052.1, read as the reverse complement.
TTTGTATCACGTATGGGATAGAGCGGTGATGGAAATTGAAGATAAGGGTAATCCGTTCTTTTGGTATCTGATAGTTATGAAGGTAAGTATGAGAATTTGGTTCGTAGCTCTTTTGGGCGCATTCCCTTTTACGGTATTTAAAGCATTTAAAAAAGATAAGAGATATGTGTTTTTACTGGTATGGTCCCTTAGCATACTTATGTTTTTCTCTTCAGCTAAATCCAAACTTATTTGGTATATTATCCCGATTTACCCTGTGGTGAGTATTATGGTTGGAGCTTTTTCAGAGAAATTTTTAGATTTCATAATGAATAAGATTAAAATTTTTAATAACGTGTACTTTAAATTCCTTGCTCTGTCATTTGTTTTAATATTTTCTCTTTTTTACCTTTTCTTAAATAGAGAAAAAGCCTATCCTTCTGATTTGAACGGGGCTCCTGCTTACCTCTTGATGAAGAAGGATGAGATTTTCGGTCTAGAAAGAACTGTGTACCTCGATAGAATTGATATTCCAACAGCACTTTTCTATACAGACGGTCCGTTTGTTTTAACGGATGTAAACGTAAAAGAACCTGACAGAGTTCCTGAAGTTTCGGATGACGAGCCCTTAATTTTTGTAAGCAAAAAAGGAAGATATTCGGAAAGGGTGCCGGGTTATTCTAAAAAATCCAAGATTGTAAAAGAATACGATCCGTATTATTTGTGGTACGTACCGTCTGAATCCGGAGCTTTTATTCTTGAACTTGAGTAGCTTTTAATTTCTGATCTGTCGAGATAAATATAATTGTAGCTATCAAAGCTATCATAGCTGAAACAAGGTTTGATATTGCTAATCCCTTTAAAGAGTAAGCGGGAACTAAAATCCACGAGATTATTAAAAACAGAGCGAGTTTCCCAACGTTAATGTACATAATGTAGTTAGTTTTTTCCTCTATGAAAAAATAGTTTTCCATAAAATTATGAATTGATGTAAATGCGCTTGAAAATATCAATAGTGCAAGAAGTGGAATTGACATCGCGTACTTATCATCAAAAAAATCCGATACGAAATATCGCGAGATAAAGGTGCCAAAAAACGCTAAGACTAATATCAATATTGAAATTACGAAAACCTCCCTAAAGTCATATTTCTCGTTACGTTTTTTTGCGTAAGCGTTTTTTGGCAGGAGAATAGTGAAGATAGAAATAGCCCCGAGCTGCAAAATATTTGCTATCTTTTCAGCTATAGCGAATATCCCTACGTGTGAAAAACTGTTAGTTATTTTTGCAATCGAATTAGATATCGAAGGCCACCCCTCAAAAATTAACTGTGAAACTCCCGCCGGTGCGGATTTTTTCAAATATTTTTTAACTTTAGTGAGATTCAATCTAAAATTTTTAAATTCTTTGGGAAGAAAAAACCAAAGAACAGCGCTTGAAAAAATTGATAAAGAGAAGACCATGAAAGCTCTATCCAAGTTAAATACGATGGTATTTAGAATAATCATCAGAGCAAACGTTCCTTTAATTAAAGCCGGAAATGTGTTGAGTAATATTAAATGAAAGAACTTCTGTTTTTTTTGAAAAAATGAATTTAGTGTGTAGTTTATTGTGTAAGCAACAAGTCCTAAAATAAAATACAAAATAATATTAAGTGAATTTAGTTTAAGGAGCGTCAGAATAATTACTGAAGTAGGAATTGAAACTGATAACAAAATTAATTTTAATGTATAAAAAGTATCCAAAAGTGTTTCGTCGTCTTTTGAAATTGAATCTGCCACATAAACCGAATTTGTACCAAAGTCTATTATTTTTGATACAGCTACAAGAAGTGTTGTCAAAAGAGCGTATTTACCAAATGATTCGATATCAAGAGTTTTGGCTATCATGGAAAGGAAAGCAAAATTTAAAAGCGCGTTGAAAACGTTTCCCATTCCAACTAAACCAATTCTTATTAAAGATTTTTTCATTATGTATATGTTATCAAATTGAAGCTAATATAGCTGGTTGTTATAATGATGGAGTAACGACAAGGTGAAATATGAAAAAATTATCTTTTATTATCGTAAATTACGCAACCAAAGGTTTAATTGAAAAAAATATTACAAACTTGTTAGATGCGTGGGAAAACTCAGAAATTATTTTTGTGGATAATGATTCTCCGGATGATTCGGCTGATTTTGTTGAGGAAAAGTTTGGAAAAGATTCTCGTGTGATTTTAATTAGAAGCCAGAATAATGGTTTATCCGCGGGTTATAACAAGGGTTTAAAAATAGCTACAGGAGATTACCTGGTTTACTTGGGCACAGACTCATTCCCTACAAAAGACGCAATCGAGGGCATGGTTAAATACATGGAAGAAAACTCTGATGTCGGAATAGTAACTCCTAAACTATTCACCAGAGACGGAGCAATTGATATAGACGCTCACAGAGGTTTTCCAACACCTTGGGCATCGATAACCCATTTTACATATTTAGATAGGTTGTTTCCAAAATCAAAAATTTTTAATCGGTATTCAAGAAAATATCA
>CAYRRO010000051.1:2292-3299 GCA_964426685.1 uncultured Candidatus Saccharibacteria bacterium | reverse complement strand
AATATTCCGGTATTCTCCGAAAGATTTGTAAATGATTTTAAAGAGTTTAAAAATTCTTTTTCCAAAAATTTCAACAAAATATTTTCTGCCATAATTTTGGTTGGAACTTCTGCCTCTTACTTTGCACCAACGCTAATTAGAATATTAGTGGGCGGAAATAAGTATGATCAGGCAACACCTCTTATCGCACCTATGGTTTTTGCAATCGTACTTTATTCATTTGTAAACATTATAAATTCAAGCGTTTTAATACCGGCGAAAATGGCAAAAAGTATGATAGGTAGTTATATATTTTTAATTATCGGAACAGGTCTTTCTTATTTAGTTCTTAAAAACATGATGGATGTTTCTTTGGCGTTTTCTTGGGCAATGGTTGCAGGTAGCGGTGTGTGTTTGTTTTTTATGATTTTTTGGATTAAAAAGAGAATGAAATTTTTGTTTTTTAATATCGATCATTGGGTAATATTAGTTCAGTCGTTAGCAATCTCGCTTCTGTGTAATGTAGACGATTTTTGGATTAAAATTGTGGTCCTATTCCCACTTTTTGGATTATTAATCTGGGGTTTATTTGAGGCCGGTTTTGTTAAGAAAAGTGATCTTAAATCGTTGTTCGGAAAACTATCTCTTTTAACAGGTAAAAATAAAAAATGAAAAAACATCTTAAGACTGTAATAAAAATAATTGTCAGCGTAGGTTTGATTGTTTATCTTGTTACTAAAAAAATAGACAGAAATCAGCTGATATCCAATTTTAAACTTTTAGATTGGAGATTTTTACCTTTAATGATTTTAACTATCATAATCCATTATGTTATTAGTTCGTTCAGGTGGAAGTCTCTTTTAATTCATCAAAATTCGCACAAAATTTCAAGATGGTATCTTTTTAAACTTTATTTTGTAGGTGCTTTTTTTAATAATTTTATGCCTACAAGTATTGGGGGAGATGTTTACAAAGTTTACAGGCTTGGAAAAGATATAGACGATCCATTTATGGGATTTTCTTCGGTA
>CAYRRO010000051.1:0-2282 GCA_964426685.1 uncultured Candidatus Saccharibacteria bacterium | reverse complement strand
TATAGGTTTGTTGAGTTTAAGCAAGTATTTGGGTTGGGGGGTGTTGGTTTTATTAATTTGGGTGATTTGCGGTTTTATTATTGGGTTTAATGTTTTAAGAATATTGAGCGGTAAATTTAAGCCTTTAAAAAAGCTTTACGATGCCCTATCCGTTTATAAAGATCACCCCAAAGTTTTATTATTTGCGATGATCACTTCTTTGCTGATTCAATTTTTATCAATTTCCACCCAATATCTGACTTTTATGGCTCTTGGGGTAAAGCTAAATATATTTGATGCTTTAATGTTCTTCCCGTTAATTACTTTGACGGGGTTTTTTGTGCCATCAATTAATAGCTACGGTGTTCAGGATTATTTGTATGATTTATTTTTCCCTGTTGGTGGTGGTATAGCAATTGCAGCCTCAATTATTTATCATATGGTGAGGATGTTGGTAAGTCTGCTCGGAGGAGTTTTTTATGCTCTCGGCAAAAATTCATAGCATCCTTTTTAAAAATAAAAAAACGCTTCCTATACTGCTGATGTTTTTATTTGCCGGGTTTTTTCTATTAACCAGATTTCCAAGACTAGCTAACGATGTTATTAATCCTGATGGTGTTTTGTGGCACAGCAGATCTGAACAATTTATAGTTGGGGTAAAACACAAACAATTTGAAAAAACATTTCAACACTACCAACCCGGAGTTACTCTAATGTGGATTGTAGGTTCTGCAGCCGAGATTTTTAAACAGATAACCAACATTACCGTATATGATTCTGAAACCTATGTTAAATTCGATTTAGTCGCAAAGCTTACGTTGGTTTTAATACAATTAATTTTATCAGTTCTGATAATTTTTTATCTTTCAAAAATCACCGGGTTTTTAAAAGCTTTTTTAATAACCGCCTTTTTCACTTTCGAACCTTTTTTTATAGGTAATTCAAGAATTCTTCATATGGATGTTTTATCTTCTTTGTTGGTGTTTTTATGTTTAATTCTGGTTTATGAGAATGTCAGTAAACCAAAGACCGTTACATCTTTGTTTATAGGTTTACTGCTGTCCCTGTCTTTTTTAACTAAAAGTCTGTTTTTAGGTGCATTTTTCTACGTAGTATTTTTTCTCCTGTTTAATTTATTTGTATTCAAAAAAGAAAAAAAGGAAATTATTAAGAATTTGATTTATATTTTGCTGTCATTTTTCTTTTTTACGATATTGCTTTTTCCGGCTTTATGGAAGGACCCTGTGTATTACTTATTTGAAATGACTTTTCGGGAAGGTCAGATAGCAGGCATGGTAGAGGGTCACAAACAAATTGTTTTTGGTAAACAGGTTATGAACGGTGGTGCTGCCTTTTATTTCTTGGTTCTCTTACTAAAAATATCACCCTTCATTTTGACAGGGCTGTTTGTTTTTATGTTTTATAAATTCAAGTTTTTTGAAATTATTTCTAAAATGCGCGGATACTTAAAAAATAAAAAAATTGATTTTGGTTTATTCATAAGTATCTTTTACTTGGGTTATATTGTTTTTATGGTAATTGCTCCTAAAAAAATCGATAGGTACATTATTTTTATGTATCCCGTGTTTGCCTATTTAGCTTACTCCGGTTATGAATTTTTTCTCAATCGTTTAAAAAATAAAATCGTCGGTCTTTTATTTACGATATTTATATTTCTGGTTTTTGTTTTATTTCCAATTATAAAATTGTTTCCTTGGTATTTTACATATACAAGTCCAATTTTTGGAAGTACGTCATTTGCTAATATGATAGTTGGTCAGAAATCATTTGGTGTGGGAATACCTGATCTTAAAAAATATATTTTGGAAAATTATAAAGATGAACCGAAAATAGGTTTTTACGACACCCAGCCTATGAGAGCCGTCTACCCTAATTCAAAGATTTTTGATGTTCGGGTTTACGGTCCAGGAACTTACGATGTTTTGATTTTAAGTATTAACGAGGAGATGCCCGAAAAAATATTGAGTAACGGGGAGTATAGTTTTGAAAAAAGCCATTCAATTTGGATTAATGGTTTAGAGTATTGGAGGATATATAATAAACTTACTTTAAGCGAGAATAATAATGGAAAATAGCGAAAATTTTATGATTGATAAAAAAGTAAATAAAAAAATATTTAATTTTGATCTTGTTTTGGTTTTGATAATACTTGCAGGTTTAATTCTTAGATTAACAGGAATTCAACATGGATTTCCTTTTATCTTTCACCCGGATGAGCCGACAATTATAAGGTCCGCTTTGGGTATAAGGTTTGAAGCTAATCCGAAGCATTTTGATTGGCC
>CAYRRO010000050.1:0-3363 GCA_964426685.1 uncultured Candidatus Saccharibacteria bacterium | reverse complement strand
ATTTGAAAATTCAATAAATTTTTGTTTTGGATTTTCAGTATTAAATATTGACGAACCGATGACTATGTTGTCAACCCCCGTTTTTACTACTGATTGAAAATTATTCTCGCTTATACCTCCATCTATCAATGTTTCTACCCCCGGGAATTTATTTTTAAAATCTATTATTTTTTCTATTACTTCCGGTAAAAATTCATTTCCTTGTTTTCCGGGATTTACGCCCATAAATTGAACCACGTGTATTTTGTCCAGGAAGGGTTCTAGTAAAGAAATATCTTGATCAGCATTTATTGATAACCCTGTTTGATAGCCTGAATTTTTAGCGGTATCTGTAAATTTTATAATTGATTTCGTATTCTCTGTCAGTTGTGTAATTAGTGTGCTTACATTGCTTAATTTTCCTTTATTAAAAATAAAATTGCCGTTTAGCTTTTTAATATATTTTTCAGGGTTATCAACCATAAAGTGAATTGTAATTTCTATTTTCGGGCTAATGTCTCTAATTTTATTTAAGTCAGTAAACGTTTTTTCTTTTATCAGGGTGTTATCCAATACGTCTATTTGTATTGTCTTAGCAACATCTTTAACAAGCCCAACTTTTTTAAGAATACTTTTAAAATCTTTTTCCAAAATTGCAGGTATAATCATAATTCTTCTAATTCTGATATTTTTTGAATTCTTCTAATGTGTCTGTCTTCACCGGAAAAATTAGTTGAAAGCCATGTTTGTAAAATTTCCAAAGCTTCTTCTTTGGTAACGTAGTCGGCAGGCAAAACCAACACGTTTGTCCCGTCGTCGTTTCTTGAAGATGCTGCGTGCTTTGGATTCCAGGACAGTGCCGCCCTTATCCCATCAATTTTGTTAGCAGCAATGCTTATCCCAACACCGTTTGCGCATATTAACACACCCATATTTTCAAAATTATCTTGAATTTTTTCTGCCACAATTTTTGCAAAATCAGGGTAATCATCTTCAGGATTAAAATCGTTAGGACCTAAATCAACAATTCCCAACCCGGCAGACACTAAAGATTCGACAAGATATTTTTTTAATTCAAGACCTCTGTGGTCAGAAGATATATAAATCATTTTTTGTTACCTTTGTTTATAAATATAAATGCAGAAGAAAGGATTATTAAAAGTATAGATATTGTTTGGGCTGTATTCAAGATAAGATTTGAAGTCATCTTTATAGTCCACGGGTCTATTCTTAAAAACTCAAGTGCAAATCTTATGACAGAGTACCCAATTAAATAAAGAGAGATGAAAAACCCGCTTTTTAGCTCGTTGTGACTCTTTCTGTATGTTTTATACAAAATAATAAATAGAATTAAATTAAGAATTGATTCATAAATAAAAAGCGGGTGGAATTTTTCATTTTGAAAAAACATCAACGGTCTCTTTTCCGGGCTAATGTAAATTCCCCAGGGTAGGGTGGTGGGTTTCCCAAATATTTCTTCATTGAAAAAATTTCCCCATCTTCCTATGGATTGACCCAAGGGCATTACAACGGAGATTAAATCTAACCACGGAAGTATTTTTTTACCTTTTAGTTTTAGATAAACTGAGATTCCGACCGCTCCTCCTAAAATGGCGCCTAAAATTCCTAAACCCCCATCCCAAATGTAAAAAATTTTCACAGGGCTTTTAAAATAAAAATCAAAGTAATCTAGTACGTGATATAGCCTTGCGCCTACTATTCCTATGAATATAGCCCATAAGGATAACCCCCATAGAACATCTTCATTTTCTTTTTCAATAATTTTCTCAGCTACTTTTATGGATACAAAAATTGCGATAGATATAATTAATCCGTAAGGGTTTATCACTATACAAAGTAGAGGGCTATGGCTAAAACTATAATTAAACTTATGATGAAAAATACAACCCCTTCTTTTTTTGGAGTGCCTTTTATAGCCCAGAACCAGTCTTTCGTTTTACCTTCAAAAAGCGCTTCTGTAAGTTTATAAATAGAGTTAGCAAATACTGACATTACAAATGCCTTTATAAAATAGGATGTGTTTGTATACGAAGCGAAAACTACTAAAAAAATTAAAACAAATTGAAAAATTATGCTGTTTAGTGATTTATCTTTTACTTCGTCCTTGTGTTCGTTGATAAAAGAAATTAAATCGCCGTAATCTTTATTTTTTATATAACCAAATATCGTTTTAGCATATTCAGTTTTAGGCTCAAATATATAAGGGTAGAGTATAAATTCCAAATCCAGGAGAAAAGTACCTAATAACACACCTACAAACACCTGGGCGATATCAAAAGGTTTTCTTGCTACGCTCATAGCTAAAATTGTTATTCCTAATGTGAGTGAAACTAACAGAGGTATTTTGTAGTAAGTTAATATTTTTTTAATCATTAATTTAATGATACTTATTTATTGCCCCGACTTCAATCAATTTTTTACGGAGGGTTTGTCAATTTCTGTTTTTAGTTTGATCTCTTTTACTTTAGAACTTGTCGTTTTTTCTGTTTTAGAATTTTCTGTTTGAACTTTTTGTTTTTCTTCGCGCTCTTTTTTTAGTTGTCCAATTTTCCACATAAACAACCTTCCCTTTGTTGTTGCTTTTTTAGATGATAGTACAGATTCCCTGGCTTCCTCCAAAAGATTTCTGTCCTCGTTTTTTGCTAGTTTAATGTATAGGGCTCTGTGTTTTTTATCACCTAGGTCTTCGGCCAATTTATTTCCGTAAGCTTGAAACTCGTGGGAACATCTGTAATCCCGACTCATCTTTTTGCTATTTATTATGTCAGAGATTGTTTTCATTGCCATTTATATTTTTCCTTTGATTTTTATACATTTTTTCTATTTCAGAAACGTTTGTGGTATCTTCCGGGCTTTTATCGTCCCTGAATTTTATTAATCTGGGAAATCTTAGGGCGTACCCGGCGGTGTGAGTAGGGGATATACTAATCTCATCGGCACCTATCTCAATTACCATTTTCGGAGAGACATAAACGTCGGGGGTGAATATTTTATCCATCTCGACATTTTTAGGCTTATTTTTAACTTGAATTTGATCGCATTTTTTCTTTAAATATTTAAGATCCTCTTCTGTTAGCCCGGTCCCGATCTTTGAGACCGTTTTATAAACTTCTTTTTCTTTATCGTAGATACCTACAAGCAAACCACCTATTCCAAATTTGGATCTTACACCCCTTCCGTGATAGTAGCCTAAAATCACGCAATCAACTGTATCTGAGAGAAGTTTTTCATCCGCTTTTTTGTATTTTATCCATGAGTAAGATCTTGCCCCGGCTTGGTATGGATCTCCCGGTGTTTTTACGACAATACCCTCCAGACCTTTTTCTTTGGCTATTTCAAAATATTCTTCAAGCTTTTCAAATT
>CAYRRO010000049.1:0-3374 GCA_964426685.1 uncultured Candidatus Saccharibacteria bacterium | reverse complement strand
ACATCAATAGTACCCAACTCCCTGCTTTTGATTGATAATCTGGCGGAATTTTCACTTCTGAAGGGATACACAAAAACTTTATTATCTTCAATCTCTATAAACTTATCATCCCCTAAACCTGTATTAAGTAAACACTCGCAAGAACCTCCTGTACGTATAAAAAATCCAGAAGTTTCAAAATAACTTTGAATATCAGGAACCAAACTTCTGTCATACATTTGCACCGTTCTAAGTAAAGAATAGGCATTGTTTGAATCTAAATAAACATCAAAAACACCCAAACCACGTAAAGCTTCCAAAATTAAAATATAATTTAATTCCGGATTTAAAATCTTTTGGGAAAACCTTCCTCCGGTAAAAATAATTTTTCTACCTGAATCAAAACGAAATTTTTCAGGAATTTTTTCGCAAATTTTTGAATCAAGACTAACTTGGGAAGATAAATCATCAGGAGTTGTTTGAGGGTAGGCATCAAAATTTGCTATCTGGTCAAACTCTCCAAGATCATTCTCATTTCCTGAAAAATCCTCGTCTTCATCCAACTCGTAAGAACACACAGTTCCTTTGGTTAAGAAAACTTTATTATTTATAAAAACTGGAACGAAACCTTCTGAACTTTCTATTAAATCTAAGGTTTTAACAGAATATTTTGTTTTTAAATTTAATTCAGGAGAATCAGGATAGCCGCATGTTAAAACATCGCAAGTAGATGTTTTTATTTCTCTGTCAACCATAACCCTCTCAATTAGGCTTGAATAAAACTGCTTTTGATCGCATTGATTACCGAAAATACCTTTAGAATAAACATAAGGAAAATTAAAAAATTCGGTGGTTTTTTTTGTTTTTTTAATCAGGAAATCAACACCTGAAACGTCAAAGTGAGCAGTTATTAAAGCCATGCTTATATAATATCAATGACTAAAGCGCGTGTCTATCAGTATATGGTAAAAGTCCCATATATCGTGCTTTTTTAATCTCAAGTGCGAGTAGTCTTTGATTCTTTGCAGTTAAACCACTATATTTTTGAGGAAGAATTTTTCCTCTTTCATTTATAAATCTTCTTAAAACAAGTATCTCTTTGTAATCAGGTTTTGTACCGGTTTCAGTGAAATAACAATTTTTGGCTACAACAGCCTTCTTTTCTCTTCTTGGTTTTTTGTCTTTTTTGTAAGCCATTTTAATTTAATTAATTTTCTTTTAATCTTTAAAACTTAAAAACTAAAGAACAAGTTTAGAGGATGGGTGCCCCGCCTTCGGCGGGGCACCCCTATCCTTCAAAAATCTAATTTATTTATCCTCCCCTACTGAATCATCTAAATCCCCAAGATCTAAATCTCCTAAATCATCGAGATTTATCTCTTCCTCCGGACCTACTTCTTCTGCGGGTTCGTGACTTTCCATTTCAGGATAATCTTCTTCTGAACCCTCACCTACTTTTTTGGGAGTTAAAATTATCATATCATCAATAATAATTTCCGTTTTATATCTTTTCTTACCATCATCTCCAACCCAATCTCTGGTCTGAAGTCTTCCCTCTACAAAAACCTTTATACCCTTCTTTAACAACTGACCACAAATCTCTGCTAATTTATTCCAAGCTACAACATTGTGAAAATCAACAGATTGTTTCTTTTCTCCTTGTGTAACCCACTCCCTATTTGTGGCGATGACAAAACTTGCTACTGCATTTCCCTGAGGTGTATATCTCATCTCAGGATCTCTGGTTAGATTTCCTATTAGCATTACTTTGTTCAAATTTCTTGATGCCATAGTTTCTCCTTGTTTCCTCTGCTCATTTCTGAGCTATAAATAGATACCTTACTAAACCGTTTAATAAATTTAATTTTTCTTTTAATTTAGAAACTTTTGAAGATTCAAATTCAAAAGTAAAAACGTCATAAAAACCCTCGGTGGAATGGTCTATCTCATAAGCAAACTTTCTTCTTCCCCAAAAGTCATTTTGGATTTCTTTTCCATCCATAGATTCAACTATTTCTTTAATTTTTGAAGAAAGATTTTTTGCCCCTTCTTCTCCTAAATCATTTTTATAAATTGTCATTAGCTCGTATTTCATAGTTTTATTTTAAATTACAGTCAAATTATATATTTAAATTTCCGACTGTCTATACCCGAACCTCTATTTTTAATAGACATTAAGTAAAGACTTGGAAATGTTATCAAAAATGGAAAAAAAGGCAAGTGTTATACACTAAACCTAAATAGAACCACATCTCCGTCCTGCATAATATAATTTTTACCTTCAAGACGTATTAAACCCTTTTCTTTAGCTTTTTTTAAGCTTCCTATTTCTACTAGAGTTTCATAATTAATGATTTCCGCGGATATGAAACCTCTTTCAAAATCAGTATGAATCTCACCGGCGGCTTGTGGTGCTCTCGAACCTTTTTTTATAGTCCAGGCTCTAACTTCTTTTGGACCTGCTGTAAGGAAAGTTTCAAGACCTAACATTTCGTATCCTTTTTTTATTAACTTATCCAAACCTGAATATTCAATTCCAAGTTCTTTTAAATAGTTTTCGCGTTCATTTTTATCAAAATCTGCCAGCTCTGACTCCAGTTTTGCACATATAATGATGGCATCTTCTAAGCTTTTATCGATATTTTGTACATTTTTATTACTCAGATAATCCTCGCTAACATTTAAAACATAAATTTGGGGTTTTAGAGTTAAAAGATTTAACTCTTTAGACGCTTCTAACTCTTCTTCTTCCAAGCCAATCTCTTTTGCAAGTACCCCATCATTGAGTTTTTCAAGAATTTTTTTAGCAGTTTCATATTTTAACTTTGTTTCTTTATCAGTTTTACCCCTAACATCTTTCTCCAACTTCCCTATTGTGTTTTCCAATGATTGAATATCAGCAAGGAGAAGCTCGGTGTTAACTGTTTCTTTATCAGAAATAGGGTCTACGGAACCTGCTCTAACAACGTTTTCGTCTTCAAAGCTTCTAACTACGTGGGCGATTGCGTTTACTTCTCTGATATGACCTAAAAAGGCATTCCCAAGACCTTCTCCTTTTGACGCACCCTTAACCAATCCTGCAATGTCGTAGAATTTCACAACTGCCGGGGTTAATTTTTCAGGTATTTCTCTACCTTCGGAACCTCTTCCATAATCAGTTATTACTATTTTGCGTAATTCATCTAATCTGTGGTCAGGAACATCTACAACACCTACATTCGGCTCTATGGTTGCAAAAGGATAATTTGCCGCTAAAGCAGCTTGTCTTTTTAACAATGCATTAAAAAGGGTGGATTTCCCCACATTTGGTAGTCCAACTATGCCTATTGATAAACTCATAATTTAGGAACCTCTTTTAAAATTACAAATTTATACTTACTACCAAATGGTAGTGA
>CAYRRO010000048.1:0-3562 GCA_964426685.1 uncultured Candidatus Saccharibacteria bacterium | reverse complement strand
AAATGACGATTTAGGTTGTTAAAATTGACAAAATACTTACAAAAATTGGAAAAATACCCTAAATCCCCTATAATACGCACAGCTACCCAAAAATAATATATGTTTCAGATATTAGTCGAAAACAAATTTAATATTGCCTTAACTTTAATATTGTTTCTCATTCTTTTGTTGTTTTTATTTCCAGTGGAAAAACCTATTTCTAAAATTTTAAAAACTATAGTAAATAAAACACATATATTTTCAATTCTGATTTTAGTCGCACTTGGAGTTCTATTTACAGTCTCAAAACTAGACTTTATGTTGACATTGCCCATGGTAATTTTTTCTCTCTTTGTTTTTCTTTTAGGTTTTTTATCTGACAGAAGATACATCTATCTTTTGGCGCTTATCTCCTTAGCTTTAACTCCCGTTATGTTGATTTTAAAAATGGATGATGTTGCGGAATTTTTTGCTCAAACTTGTTATCTTCTTTTAGTTTTAGGTGTTTTAAAGGACATTTTTTATGAAAAGATTTTTAAATAAAAACACAATAAAAATATTCATAGCCATGGTATTTGTTGGACTTTCTTTTAGTTTTATAAAACCTTTAGCCAAACCTTTAAAACTTGATTACTACAAAGAACTTTTTGGAAAAGAATTTGATTTTAAAATCTACGAGTCTGATAAAGAAAAAGCTGATGAAGAAGATTATTTATCTACAAATCCAGATAAGGGTTATTCAATATTTTTATCTTCTTCTTTTGAAAAAAAAGATGTCTCAGAAATGGAGAGCAAAGATAATGAAAACATTAAAACCAATGAAAACACGGAAGAAGCGATTCTTAACGATTCTAAAAAAAACAGTGATGAGTTTTTAAATGTCTCTAAGGCAATTTTGATATGTGATAAAGAATTCTCCGGAGGATATCCCTTTAATTTTTATTGTGATGAAAATAATTTCTCTTCTAATGAAGCCCTAAACTTAGAGGTTTTTTTAAGAAGTTATGAGGATAGTGAGGTGGATTTGTACGTGATTCCGGAAAATGTACTTTTATCTTCCGATGGCAGGTCTGACCTTGAAAACTATTTTAAAGCTATAAAAAAATCCGATGAAGCTCCTGAGGTATCAGAGGATGCAATGGTAGAAGAAGAGAAATCTTCGATTATTTCAGATATTAAAAGTTTTAAAGATACTATGGTTTTTGAATTTTTCATATTGGCCTTGTCTATGTTTTTTATTGCCTCAATGTCTTGGGGTTTGTTGAGATTTATTACCTTGGAGAAAAGGAAAGTAGATTTTAGTTTGATTAGGGATTTTTTAGGTTCGTTTAAAAATCTTTCTTTGTATCAGAGAATAATCCTTCCTGTGATTACTCTAATGTTAGTGTCCTACGTTCCTTTAATTTTTTTAATTAGTTTAAAAGATGGGCAGGGCATTGATCCGGGCTATCTTGTTTCTTACACAAAGGAAACATTAAGTATTTCAAAGTTAAACGAGTTTTCCAGAACCGGAAGTTTTTTTAGGATACTTATTTTTGGTTACGCAATCTTTCTTATAGGTCTTATATTTCTTTATTCTGTCCCGTTGTTTTTAAGAGCAATAAGTAGGTTTTGGAATAAAATTTCAAGCTCAAGAATAGATGGAGTTTTCTATAAATACTCAATTCCGGTGTTAATTTTAATTTCAATTCTTGCTTCTTCTTTTATTGATATATCCAGTTCGGCAAGATTTTTAATTTTTACTCTTGTGCTTTTAACAGGAATTTATATCAAGCTTTCTTTTGATATGGAGTTCGTTTTAATCTATTCAAAAAAGGAAAAAACTATATTGATCACAACCTCTCTTTTGATTTTATTTTCAGGAATGTTTTTTAGATTTATTAAAAAAGACGGGGTTTTGGATTATAAATATGAAGATTTAATTGGAATTTCAGATGAGGTGGTTCTTCTTCCGTACTCAAAAAGTATCGGGGATAACGCATTAATTAATGAGTATAAATTTTCAGGTTCGGGGCCGGTTTTTGCAGATCAATATTTAATATATTCACCTATTCATTCAAGAATTGAAAATAAAAGTGCTTCTGACTTTAAGAACGAAGGAAGTTTTTATATTCAAAACGGTGACCTTAAAGAGATTGTCAAAGCACTTAATGAAAATTCAGATCTTTTTGGTGTAATGGTGTCAGAACTTCCCTCTAACTTTTTTAGAATTAAAAACCCAAGGTTGGTTTTAGATGAGGGTGTGAAAATAGAAATTACTTTTTCATGTTTAAGGCAAGATATTGGTACAGAAAAAATTAAAGCTGATTTTTATTATGTTAATGGCGATGGGGAAGTCGAGGAAGATGACAAGGTTTTAGTTTACTTTCCGGGTTGTTTAGATCGGGGGGAGACGGAGGAAATAAGTGTTGGTTTAGATGTTCCTTATAGCGATTCTGAATATATTTATGTGAGGTTAGTGGATGTACTTGCTTCGGATATTGAGTCAGTTAGGATAGTAGGCGAGGGGTTGGTTATAGAACCGGAATATATTTCAAAAAACAAGGGGTACGCGATTATTGATTCGGGGGGTTTAACTACATCTGCGATTGTACCAATTACCAACTATATTTTTGGTGATGTTTATGAGTTGTCTTTTGATTTAAACGTAGGTGAAAAAAGTAACGATGGGTTAAACGTGGACGGTAATTTAGATTTATTAGAAAACGAAGATCAATTTTATACTTCATCGGGCGACAGTGCCGGTTCCGAAGGTTTTGATATTTCCCAACCGATTAACGAGTTGATAAGAGATGGGGCCTTAAAAGATAAATTTTTAATTTGGTCCACTAGAAAATATCTTCCGGTTAGAATGTAGTAAGAGGGCTGAGCCCTCTCCTAGGCTGAGCCCTCCAAAATCGTGTAAAATAAACCCATGAATTCAAAGAAATTCTTTCAGATTGTTTTCATATCATTTTTTATATATCTCGGGTCTTGGTTTTTAGTTTATAAAACAAACGTAAATAAACTGGCAATTCAGTCAGAAGACACTGTTCCCGCTATATTTTTACCTGTTTGCATCATAAAAGAAAAAACACTTTACTTAGATACTTACTACAATATGCTTATAGCAAAATTTCCTCATCCCGACGATAAACAGCAAATTCGAGGTCTTACTCCTTTTTATCTTAAAAAGATTAATGTTCACTATGCTTCCGCCTTTACTTTAATTAGCGGATTGCTGGCGGTTCCTGTGTACTTTTTGCCATTAAAATTTGGTTTAGTTGTAAATTGGGAAAATTTAATTATTCTCTCAAAAATATCTTCCGCCTTGATAATGGCTTTGTCGGGAGGTTTCTTCTATCTTCTTTTAAAAAAACAGTTTTCTCTTGATGAGAAAAAATCTACTGTTCTGACCTATGTTTTTTTGTTTGCTACCGTGAACTTTGCAATGTTATCTCAGTCTTTGTGGCAACACGGCACATTACAGCTTTTTTCAATCTTAGGACTCTACTTTATCCTGGACCTTTTAAAACAACCCAAATTTAAGCCATTTAGTGCCTTTTTAGGGGGTTTGTTCTATGGTCTGGCTATTCTTTCAAGA
>CAYRRO010000047.1:0-3569 GCA_964426685.1 uncultured Candidatus Saccharibacteria bacterium | reverse complement strand
AATTATTTTATCATAAGTTCCAAAACTGTTCCGTCGTGGTCTATTTAGGCTCCCCCGCTGGAATAGTACTCGGATAGAAAAATGGGTTAAAGATTATTTATCAATGACTAAGACTTCATCGTTACCAATTGTTCTTAGTTCAATCTGACTTATTGTTTTATATTGGGTAACTTCCGCCTCTTGGCTAGGTTCGTAATGCGGCCAAATTTCAAAATCGACAATATTTAATCCGGTTAAATCAGTTATACCAAGTTCGTTGACATCACCTGCACCTGTTTTGGCTGTTTCGATAGACGGAGATAAAACAATAGCACCGGCACTAAATCCGGCTAAGACTTCTCCGTCTTTTTGCCAAAATTCCTTAATAGTGTTGTCTAGGCCTGACTGACGGAGATGGTTTAACAACTTAAATGTATTACCACCAGTAATGATTAAGATGTTGGCGGATAAAATTTTCCGTTTTTCAGCTTCAGCTTCTTCTCCCCTTTTAGAATTATCAACGAAGACGAATTTTGCATGATTATTCTCGGCAAATTTCTGCCATATGGGAGTATATTTAGGATTATTTTCTAAATCGGCACCATCGGAAGGCATGTAGGCAAAAACTCTGTCTTTTAAGTATTCGGGAAATAAGATAGTCTTGAGATTTTCAAAAACAATTGGTGATGGTTGAGAAAAGAGAACTAATCTTTTTGACATAAATGATTATACTTCACTTCTATTTAACCATAACATAAAAAGTTATTTGCGTAACTTTACGTATTATCTATATACTTGCTCCCCAGCTCTAAAGATATTATAGTAGCTTTAAATAGGATTAATAAGGCATTTAACAACGTGATGGATATGGAGGTGATGAAGAATAGATTAGGAGAAATAAATAGATTAAGGGGCTCATTAGCTTTGGGAAATACTATCGGAGTATAAATTGCCATATCAAACATCAATTATAATTGATGTTTCTAAATTATATTTTTATAAGAGTTTTTTAGGAATCCAGTCATCACTGAAACATGGAACATCATTGGCCTGTTGAAGTTAAAAGCGAAGGTTTAGTAATTTCAAATGTGTAATCGCCAAAAGATCTAACTTTTTAAAACATTTATATTCTCAATTATTTGTGGCAAGTCGGAAAAGTTTTGGATCATGTGATAATCATATTTTACTACATCACTATTCAATATAATTTTGTTCGGATTGTACCAAACACTATGCAAACCCGCAGATTGAGAACCGATTACATCATTTTGAATGCTATCTCCTACGTAGATAGATTCTTTTTTAGAGATATCGAGCATTTTTACTATTTCATGAAATATCCTAGGATCAGGTTTTTCAATCCCAAAAATGTCTGAAGTAACAAGGCAATCGATCATATCTAAAATTCCAACCTTATTAATTCTCTGTATTCTTTCGGAATACAAACCGTTTGATAAAACTCCGACTTTAATGTTTTTGGAATGTAAGTATTCAAGTAAACCTAAAAAACCATTATTTAATTCTAAAGTATCAAGGATATTATCTTGAAAGTTTTGATATAAAGATGCCACCAATTCAGCCTTGGGACTAATTTTTAGATTATCAAGAGTTAGATACCACACCATTATCCCAATTTGATGAAGAAATATTTTCTCAGTTAAATGTAGATTTTTTAATTTTTTAAAAGAATCTTCATTTGCGTTTTTAAAGGTGTCAAAGTCTATATCCTTAAAACTATTTTTGTTTTTTTGGTAGACAGATATCAACCATTCGTTTGAATATTTTTCAGGAATTATTGTGCCATCTAAATCAAAAATTACTGCTTTAATCATAGTTTTATATATATTCTATAACTTTTAAGATATTTTTAATGGGTATAACGTTTGGTATATTTTTAATTTGCCTGATATATCCTTCAGTAATATGACTCCCTCCTATATAAGCTAGTGTTTTAATTTTTGAAGCAACTCCGGCAGATAATCCATTTGGAGAATCCTCAACTACGAGACTTTCCGTTATTGTTTTGCCAAGAGTTTTTAATGCATATAAGAATATTTCCGGAGAGGGTTTTCCGTTGGCAACATAATCACGGCTGGTAAATACCATATCATTTGGAAAGTATTTTCTTAGGTTAGTGTGCTCTAACGTTTTCTGAATCCACTCTTTACGCCCCCCAGAGGCGATACAATAGTGGATATTTTTACTACTGAGATAATCGAGTAATTTGGCTACACCATCAATTGGTTTTACCTGTTGAGCTTTATCAAATATTTTTTGGATTAGTTTTGGGTAAAAGTTTTCAGGCAAAGGTACCTTAAAATGTTCAAAGATGATTTCATTAAATGGTTTTTGAGAGTTTCCGGAAAAATTAGAGAAAATGTAGTCAGAATTGATATCAATATTATATTTTTTTAATTCTTCAATGGCTGTTGAATGATAGATAATTTCACTATCCACTATTATCCCATCATAATCAAAGATTATAAAATTTTTATTTCTGGTCACTTGGAGTTAGATTTTCTTTAGCTTTAAAGTATTTATAACCATTCAAGTCAGATAAAGTATATCCGTTATTTAATGCGGCTTTCTTTTTAATTAACATCGTGAGTTCATTACTATCTTTAACAAGAGTGTTGAACCACGGAGTGGATAGGTTTACACAGTTTGGAATCAGTTTAATATAAAATTTTTTTGAAGCATAAGTATTTTGTATGTGGATGGAAAGTCGAAGATCTTGAGGGTGCTTTTCCAAAACCAATTTTTGAAGCCCTGACTCATAGCTAAGTAGTTGGTATGCCAGTTCTTTGATACGCTTTTTTTTCTCGCAAGAGTTATTTAATTGGGAATAAATAAAAGAGAATTCGTTTTTAACAAACAAACATTCAGCCAGGAACTTAGAACATGTTGCTTGATCTGAAATTACTAAAGATCGAAGGTATTCGCGAGATGGACAATATGTGGAGATAAACTTATCTAGTAATGTGTCGTATGATTCGCCAGACAAGTAGTCTTTTATTGTTTTATGGCAAATACAGGTATCGTCGGTAACTTCTTGAAGCTGGTTAATATAAGACTCCAATTCTTCAAATGGCCTCATACACCCTGTCCGATAGAAGAAATGTCCATCATGGACAATAGTCAACACACATCCGGGTGAATATTTATGATTAATTTCTTTACATAGATTTTGAAGAGTTGTGAGAGCAATGATATCTCCAAGATCTGGGTCTTTGCTAATAACAGAGTCCTCATTGATTGATTTACCAGGGAAAGCAAGAATAATTAACTTGACTGGTAATTTGTCTGAGGTGAAATGATTTATAACATCTAATTGATAGCTAAAATCAAGCGCTTTTTCACCTGTGTTGTATTTTTTAAGAATGGAAAAAACGTTTAATGTATCTTTATTTAAAGCCATTTTGCTTTACCCAATCAGTAACTTTTGATAATTTTTCTGGTGGATAATCAATTTGATTACGGCTGCAGATCGATTCAACAAGATACTTTAGGAAATCAATATTAACAATGATTTTACTATAAATATCATCCCTGTCATAAACTGCGTAAAGTTGAGGCATGTACAGCATAAC
>CAYRRO010000046.1:0-3587 GCA_964426685.1 uncultured Candidatus Saccharibacteria bacterium | reverse complement strand
ACCGCGGAAATTTTTACAGCTCTTTATTTTCATATTTTAAAAATTGACCCCGCTAACCCTAATAAAAAAGACCGGGATAGGTTTTTGCTATCAAACGGACATATATGCCCTATTTGGTACGCTACTCTATCCGAAAGAGGATATTTTCCAAAAACAGAGCTGTGGAAATTGAGAAAAGTTAATTCAAAATTACAAGGACACCCAAAAATGGGTTCCTTACCAGGAATTGAAAATACCAGCGGATCCTTAGGACAAGGCCTTTCTCATGCCATTGGTGTAGCCTTAGCAGGTAAAATGAACAAGGCCTCTTACAGAGTGTATTGTATGACAGGCGACGGCGAGCTTGATGAGGGACAGATCTGGGAATCCGCTATGTTTGCCCCTAATAAAAAACTGGATAATTTGACATGGATAATTGATAGAAACTTTATTCAAAGCGACGGAAACACCGAAGATGTTATGCCTTTGGAAAATCTAAGAGATAAGCTGGAGAGTTTTAACTGGTATGTTTTAGAAATTGATGGCAACAACATTGAGGAGATAATAAGCGCGTGCAAGGTGGCCGAATCGATAAATCAGCGCCCAACTGTTATAATAGCTAACACTGTTCCCGGAGAAGGTGTAGATTTTATTGAAAATAAGTATCAGTGGCACGGAAAAGTGCCGAACAAAAAAGAGGCTGAGGAAGCTAAAGAAAAATTAAGTTCAATTATTTAGAAAGGTTTTGATATGAAAAAAAATAAACAAGAAGCATTTTTGAGAGTTAGTTTATTACCGTTACTAGTATTAGTAATGTTAATTTTCGGTGCAGGATACTTTTTATTAAAAGACGAAATAAAATTACCAAGTTTAAGGAAAAGCCCTACAATCCAAAGATTAGAGGGTTTTCCTACAGTAATTTATACCGATAAGCAAATAGAAAAAACCAGAAAAGTGATAACAAATGAACAGGAGTTGGCTGAATTTTTAAACCTTATAGATGAAACGGGAATTTTGACTGTAAAAGAAGAGGTTAATTTTGAAAAAAATGTTGTTATTGCAATAACAACTGAAACCAATGAAGAAATCGGTCATAAAATTAAGGTTAAAAAGGTCTATGAAGATATAGACAGAGATAAAATATTGATAGAATTCGAGGAAGTTGACCCCGAAGACGATTGTAAAATGGAAATTGATCCTAATATCGCCGTTGATTTAGTAATGCTTACGAAAACAGATAAAAGAATTGACTTTGAAAAAATCACAAAAGTTATCGAGTGTGAAAAAGAAGAAGACGAAAATGAAAATACGGATGAAAACACAGAGACGGATAATAAAACAGAATCTGTAGAATAAAATAAACTTAACTGCCCTATGCTTAACTTAAGATTAAAATTAAACCAAGATGTCTTTTTAGACGAAAACAAAAAATCTCCCAGAGATGGTTTTAGTGAAGCGTTAGTGGAATTAGCTGATAAAAACAAATCGATTGTTGCCATGTCTGCAGATCTCTCAGAATCAGTAAAATTAAAATCTTTTTTTCAAAAATATCCGGAAAGGTTTATTCAGACAGGAATTGCTGAGCAAAACATGTGCTCGATAGCAACAGGTCTTGCTATGGAAGGAAAAATACCTTTCGTTGTCACTCACACCGTATTCTTGACATCTAGAGCGTGGGACCAGATAAAACTATCTATTTGTATGACAAATGCCAATGTAAAAATATGCGGTTCACACGAAGGTTTTTCAAACGGACCTGACGGAGCTCCCGGAGAACCTCTCGAAGACATCGCAATTATGAGAGTTCTTCCTAATATAACAGTGGTAAACCCAATAGATTACGAACAAACAAAAAAGGCGGTTTTGGAAATTTCAAGACACGAAGGACCGGTTTATCTAAGGTTCTCTAAAGCCGAACTTCCTAGTATTACCACCAAAGACACTCCTTTTAAAATCGGAAGAGCAGATACATTAGTAGAGGGAGATGATATAACAATCATTTCTTGTGGAGGGATAACTTACGAAGCACTTGTAGCGGTTAAAAATTTAAAAGCGAAATATAAAATAGGTGCGGAATTAATATCTTCCCCTACTATAAAACCTCTGGATGAACACAAAATATTGGAATCAGTAAAAAAAACAGGAAAATGTGTAACGGTCGAAGAACACCAAAAAATTGCGGGCCTTGGTGGCGCTATTTCGGAACTTCTATCTGAAAGGCTCCCCTCCCCGCTTTTAAGAATCGGAGTTGAGGATACATTTGGTGAATCCGGTGATTATCATGATTTACTAAATAAATACGGATTAAGTTCTCACCATATAGAAGAAAAAGTATTAAGTTTTTTAAAAGAAAAAGGTAAAAAATAAATGGATATTTTAACAATTGGGGATTCGTGCATAGATGTGACGATGCATGTTTCAAATGCGGATGAGGTCAGTATGCCAGATTCAGAAAAACAACAAATTTGTTTTGTACACGGAAGCAAAATACCCGTAGACAAATTTTATTCTTCCATCGGAGGTAACAGCGTAAACGTAGCAACAGGGTGCAGCAGAATGGGTCTTAAAACCGCAGTTTACACTGAAATTAGCGACGATACCAACGGAAATTTAATAATAAATGAGCTAAATAAATTAGGCATAAACACAGAATTTTGCATAAAAAATCAGGGGGAAGTAACAAATGTAAACTCAATTGTTGTTCACAACTACGAAAGAACAATTTTTTCATATCATGCACCAAGAAATTACAAGGTAAGAGATTGGGAAAAGCCGACGTTTCTCTACTACACGTCAATCGGGGAAGGTTTTGAAAAGTTCCAAATGGAACTTATAGATTATATTGAAAAAAATAAAGATATCGGAGTTATTTTTAATCCGGGAACACAACAAATGAAGGCTGGGTATAATTCAATCAAAGAATTTTTAGAAGTTACCAATATTTTAATTCTAAATCTGGACGAGGCGGTAAGACTTGTGGGAGAAAAACCTCTGCCCAAGATGCATATAGATTTGCAAAAACTTGGACCTAAACTAACTGTCATAACGGACGGTAAAAACGGAGCCAGCGGTTTTGATGGTGAAAATCTTGTTAAAGTCAGTGCTTACACTGACGGACGTGAAGTAAAAGACAAGACGGGGGCCGGCGATGCTTTTTCTTCGGGATTTATTTCAGCAATTTTTCATAAAAAACCATTGAAGGAGGCTTTAGGCTGGGGGTCTATAAACTCATTTGGAGAAATAACAAAAGAAAGCGCAGGAACAGGAATATTCAACAAAAAGGAAATGGAAAGAATTACCAACGAGATAATGTAATCTATTCAAGCCTCTATAAAATTGTATAATCTAAATATGAAAATAGGAGCTTTTTTCGAAAGAAACAAACCAATATTCATAATCGGAATAATAATGTTCTTCATTTTCGCAGTCATAATAGTGTCTTCTATACTTATGCCTAAAGAAGAAACCGAATACACTGAGATAAACGAGGCGGACAAAGAATTTTATAAAGTAGCATACGAGGATTTGGGACAGAGTGAATTTGAAGAAACAGATGAAGAGGGTGAAAAAAAGGAAGAGCCTGTCGAACCGGAAATTAATATGGACGA
>CAYRRO010000045.1:0-3589 GCA_964426685.1 uncultured Candidatus Saccharibacteria bacterium | reverse complement strand
GCAATCGCCCGAGCTTTAGTTAACAAGCCTTCTCTAATACTGGCTGACGAGCCTACGGGAAATCTCGATTCAAAAACAGGAGATGAAATTGAAAAAATGTTGATTGATTTAAACAAAGAAGGAATCACAATTATTTTAGTTACTCACGATAAGGAGTTAGCCCAAATTGCTAAAAGACAAATAGTTTTAAAGGATGGGGGTATTATAAATGAATCTTAAAGAAACTTTAGGTACATCTCTAAAATCACTATCTCTCAATAAGGTTAGGTCATTTTTGACTATGTTAGGAGTTATTATAGGGGTTTTTGCAGTAATATCCTTGGTATCTTTAGTTGAAGGTGTTCAGAATTATGTCGAAGATCAATTTGAAGGCCTTGGTGCAAATCTTATTTTTGTATCAAGTGGTAATAATGATTACCAAGGAGGGAGACCTGGTCAAAACTTATCATCCAGTAATTTAAAAGAAGAACATATAGAATTAATTGAAAAAGAAGCGAGCGACTATATCGATTATGTCACGCCAACTATTCAAACTGTAAAAACTGCTAAATATAAAACAAATAGTTTTTACACGACAGTTATTGGGGTTAGTTATACCGCAGATAGAATATTTTCAATTTACGCCGAAGAAGGAAGATTTTTAAATAAGTCGGAAGTAAACAGTAGTTCCAAGGCTGTAGTTATTGGAAACGCCATGAGTAGTAAATTATTTGGTCAAGAAAACCCTCTTAAAAAAACTATTAAAATTGATGGTAAATCATACGAGGTAGTAGGAATTCTTGCAAAGAAAAATCCTGAGTACGATGAGGCTTTAATCATGCCTTACACAACACTTCGAGATAATTTTGAAGGGACTACCATAATATCAATTGTTTCAAAAGCAAAGAGCCAGTTTCCAATTACTGAGGCAGCAGAAAGTGTTAAGTTAGCCATGTATAGAGATTTACACGATGATGAGTTTTCCGTTATGACCCAGGAGGATATTCTTGAATCTATAAGTAGTATCCTTGGAATATTAACAATCGCTTTAGCTGCAATTTCAGGAATATCTTTATTGGTTGGTGGTATAGGTATTATGAATATAATGCTAGTATCAGTGACTGAAAGGACAAGAGAAATAGGTTTAAGAAAAGCACTTGGCGCTACGTCTTCTGATATAAAACGCCAGTTTATGATAGAAGCCGTTATTATTAGCCTGTCAGGTGGTTTGGTGGGTTTATTAATTGGATGGTTAAGTACTTTAGCTATTAAAAACCTCATTGATGCCTCTGTTCCGTTTTGGGCGATACCGCTGGCGCTAGGGTTTTCAATAGTAGTTGGTGTGGTATTTGGAACTTACCCTGCGGCTAAAGCAAGTGAAAAAGATCCTATTGAAGCACTGAGGTACGAATAAAAATTTAGATTATTTTTCTACTATTTTTAGTTCGTAAGTTTTATCTTTTTCCAGATATACTTTATCAATTCGTAATGTAATATTTTCACCATCTTTTATTATTGCCCATTCATAACCGTCCCCGGGCTTTATACCGTTAACCGATTCAATATTTACACCGTAGGTATACTTTATTAATTCATAAGAAATATCTCCCGAGCTTCTTATTTTTTTCATTAACTCTTCCACTGAATCCGTGTTTTTTAATGATTTGGTAAATTCTTTTGAAGTTTTACCGTCTATTAATTTTAACTTTACATCTACGGAATAGGTTTCTTCTACTTCAACTTTTTTCTTTTCATAAATTTTTAAGTCGTCCCTTTTTAATATAGATCTGACATAAAGTACAAGAAGCCCACTTAAGAATATATAGGTTAATATAAGTATAATTTTCTTTTTATTCATCTTATTAATTTTATCACGGAAAATTATGTATAATATAAGTAAGTACGATTTTTTATCCTGCCCCCATAGCTCAGCGGATTAAGAGCACTCGTCTTCGGAACGAGGGGTCGGGGGTTCGAATCCCTCTGGGGGCGCCACTTATAGTTACAATTACTTTCATACTCTCGTTTTAAAAATATTTTAGACTAATCTTTTAAAATCGGTGTTTACAATCGTGTAAATAAACAGTAGCATTTTCACATGATAAAGAAGCCGGATTTTGTAGAATTTATAGAAAATTTGGATAAAAATGCTTACAGGCTTCCTTTGTATCTTGGGGTAGATCGAACAGAATCCCCTGTTGTTGTAGATTTCCCTGATGTTGGCAATATTATTATGTTAGGGGCAAAAGGCACCGGTAAAACAATGTTTGCTCACACCACTGTTTGTTCACTTGTAGATTCCTTTCACCCTGATTATTTAGAAATAGCACTAATCGATTTAGCTCAACCTGAATTTTCCAGTTACGATAATTTACCCCATTTAGCTAGCACACCTGTTTACGAATCCCGAGAAGCTATATCCTTACTTAGTTCTATGAGTAATACGGTAGGAAATAAATATCAAATAATTTTAATTGATACATTTTCGGATTTAGTTATTAATTACGGAGTTATTTTAAACAGTATATTAAAAAAATTAACATCACGGAGTAACACCTTTTTAATTATGTGGGATTCCAAGCCTTATGAAGAAATATTTACCCCTGAGATAAAAGATTTGTTTCCATCAAGAATCTTATTTGGTGTTGGAAGAAATAGTGCCGAAGAAATTTTATCTAATCAGAATTTTGAAAATGCCCCTATCAAAAAAGGCGAGGCTATGGTTTTTACAAAAAAGAATAGTGAGCCTTTATTTGTACAGTGTCCTTATATAAGCAACGAAGAAATATCATACGTTGTGAATCTTGCTAAATAGATTTAAAAATATTTTCGTATTTTAAATTTTATTAAATAACACCTAAAAAATGATAGAAATATCAACATATAAATATAGCTGTTATACATTGTCATGACAATGTATACTCAAATACCCCATATTGACATTTTAATAAATAATCCGCAAAATTTTATTATAATAAAATGAATAAATTTCTGCCCAAAAAAATTTATTTAAATAAAAAATTTAAGAGGACACTTCTTTAGAGTAGGTGTCCTTATTTTTATTAGGAGAAAATTAAAAATGATTACAAAAGAAGAAATAAAAAAGAAATTAAAAGAGGATCCAAATTTTACACTCGAAGATGATGCGACTGATGAAGATTGGGATTTGTACTTTGAAGTAAAAGACGAAATGGGAGAAGAAGACTTACCTGATGCTGAAGATTCTTGGGAAGATGATGAGGAAGTAAATTAAAAATTCAGGCTTTTTTTGTTAGGAGTAATTATTTAGCCAAAGGAGGGCCCCTAAGATGGCAGTAAAGAAAAAAGCAGCAACCAAAAAGAAAGCTGCACCAAAGAAAAAAACTGTAAAGAAGAAGAAATAACGTTTTTTTCGATAATAAAAACAGCGGTCTGAAATTTATTGAAGGCCGCTGTTTTCGTAGTTTAGCTATAAATAATCAAATAATATTAAAATTTATTGTATAATTTACGAGTAATTGCGGGGACGTAGCTCAGTGGTAGAGCATCCGGCTCTTAACCGGAGAGTCGAGGGTTCGAATCCCTCCGTCCTCACCAGTTAAGAATGTTTATCAATTCAATTTACAAAACT
>CAYRRO010000044.1:1690-3627 GCA_964426685.1 uncultured Candidatus Saccharibacteria bacterium | reverse complement strand
ATGGAAATTACGTACATAGGTCACTCTTGTTTTAAAATAAAGGATAAAACCATATCTTTGGTTATAGATCCGTACAATCCAAAAATAGGATATAAACTTCCTAAATTATCATCTGATGTAGTATTGGTTACTCACGATCATTTTGATCATAACTATATAGAGGGTGTCAGTGACTACCGACTTTTAGTTGATGGTCCGGGGGAATATGAGGTCGGAGGATGTTTTATTTATGGAAAATCAGTTGATCATGATGAAAAAAACGGGTTAGAAAGAGGCAAGGTAACAATGTACTTAATCACCATAGATGATTTCAATATTTTACATTTAGGAGATTTAGGAAGGGAACTTACTCAAGAAGAAATGGAGAAAATTCCTAACGTAGATGTTTTAATGATACCTGTTGGAAATAAATATACTATCGATGAAAAAGCTGCTGTTAAAGTAATATCAGCTTTAGAACCTTCTTATGTTATTCCTATGCATTACAAAACCGACGACCTTACAGGTGTAGAAGGTTTGAGTGGGGTAGACGAGTTTCTTGATGAAATGGGTGTTGAAGAAGATGTAAAAAAAGATCTTGATAAATTGGTTTTAAATTCAAAAACAGATCTTGATGGAGAAACCAAGGTTGTGGTTTTAAAGCCTGCTCACTAATATTTCATGCCTGCACAATATATGAAAAATAAAAATGAAAATGATATTCATGTGCCACCCCACGATATTGAAGCTGAAAAATCAGTTCTCGGGGCTCTTTTAATTGATAAGGACGCAATTGTTAAAGTCGTAGAGTTTTTAAAGCCTAAACATTTTTACAAGCCCGCTCACGAGAAAATTTTCGAAGCAATTCTAACATTATATGAAAAAAGAGAACCCGCAGATTTAATTACTCTTCCAAATCAACTTAAAAAAATGAAAGAAATTGATAATGTCGGCGGGGTTTCCTATTTAACAGAATTAGTTAACTCGGTGCCTACTTCGGCTAACATTGAAGCTTATGCAAATCTTATAAAAAACGATTCAATTAAGAGATCTTTGATTTCTGCGGCCTCAGAAATTGGAGAATTGGTTTTTGAAGATGATGAAGTTGATAATCTTTTAGACAAATCCGAGCAACTTATTTACTCATTATCACAAGATTTAACATATCAAGATTTTGTTCCTATAAAAGATACTTTAGAAATTACTTTTGAAAGATTGGATGAGTTAAGCAAGAAAAAAGGAGCTCTTAGAGGTGTTCCCACAGGACTTAAAGGTTTGGATAAAATGCTTTCGGGACTTCAAAAAGAGAATTTAATTGTTTTGGCAGCTCGTCCTTCGGTTGGTAAGACCTCTTTAGCTTTAAATATAGCTCAACACGCCGCTGTAGAAGGAAACTTCGGTGTGGCAATTTTTTCACTTGAAATGGGAAGGGAAATGCTTGTAGATAGAATGATTTCGTCTCAGGCCGGTATTGATAACTGGAAAATATCCACAGGTAACTTGGACGAAGAAGACTTTGAAAAATATGGAGTTGCAGCAGGAGAGCTTGCCGAAGCTTCGATTTTTATTGATGACACAGCCGGAATTGGCGTTATGGAAATGAGAACAAAAGCCAGAAGACTTTTATTAGAAAACAAAATAGATTTAATTATTGTTGACTACATGCAGTTGGTTAAAGCTCCTCAAGCTGAGAGTAGAGTACAGGAGGTTTCAAAGATTTCACAGGGTCTAAAAAATTTAGCAAGAGAGCTAAAAGTTCCTGTTTTAGCGGTTTCCCAGCTTTCACGTGCTGTTGAGCAAAGAGGTGGGGATAAAAAACCACAGTTATCCGATCTTAGAGATTCCGGCTCTATTGAGCAGGATGCAGATATAGTTATGTTTTTGTACCGTCCAGATGAGGAAGATAGGTCAAATGCAAAACTTTTAATTTCAAAACATAGAAACGGTGCCACCGGTGA
>CAYRRO010000044.1:0-1590 GCA_964426685.1 uncultured Candidatus Saccharibacteria bacterium | reverse complement strand
TGTGTTGGCCGTGGTGGCGGAATGGTATACGCGGTGGTCTCAAAAACCACTGGGATCTGATCCCGTGTGGGTTCGACTCCCACCCACGGCACCAGCAATGTGGTTAATAAATTAATTATTATTCTGATTAAAGTTTTAAGTAGATAGATTTATAGTGGGGGGGGGAGGTCGACAATTACGTAGCAAAGCGGAGTAATTGCTTTGCGAAGCAAAACTCCCACCCACGGCACCAGTATTGAAGTAAAATCCCAAAATAAAACAAAAAAGTGGTAGAATATCCCACGTATGATAGTTACAGATTTAAAAAACGGAACAATCTTTAAAGAAAACGGCCACCCTTTTGTGGTTGTCAAATATCAGCATGTGAAAGTTAGTCGGGGGAGCGCTCAGGTGAGAATTAAAATGAAAGATCTTATGACTGGTCAGGTTTTGGAGAAGTCGTGGCAATCAACTGCACATGTTGAAGATACTTACGTTGAAACTAAAAACGCCCAGTATTTGTACAAAGATAGTGGTTATGTTTTTATGGACCCTGATAATTACGACCAGTTTACCATTAACGAAGATATAATAGGTGACTCGGCTGCATTTTTAAAAGAAGGTGAAAAAGTAATGGTTAAATATTTTGAGGGAACCCCAATAATTGTTGAACTTCCAATAACAATGATATTTGAAATTAAATACACGGAACCGGGCTTTAAAGGAAACACCGTTACAAATGTTTATAAAGATGCCGAACTTGAAAATGGTACAAAGGTAAAAGTACCGACATTTATTAAAATAGGGGATAAAATAAAAGTAGATACCAGAAGCGGTGAGTATATATCTAAAGCTTAAATTTAAAAATGATTCCTGAATGTATAAATCAAGGGTCCAAAAATATTAGTACCATTTTAATATTTTCCGTAATAGGTTTTATTTGCTGGATTTTTATTCTTTGGGGAGAGTCTAAAAAAGACGGTTTTAACACTCAGCGATTTCTGGATTTATCGTTTATTTCTCTAATAATATCCGGTTTATTCACATACATAATTTTCAGAATAATATCGTGGGCAAAGATTTATAGCCCGTACAATGTTATTTTAAGCTTAGACGAAGAACTTTTGTATAGTATGTCTGTTTTTATTTTCTCACTACTTCCGATTTATTTTTACAGAAAAAAATATAACTGGTCTGTCTACAGGACACTGGATATATATTCTCTGGGGTACTCAATTCTTTTAATGATAGTAAGTGTTGGTAGGTTTCTAATATCAAGTCAAAGAGAGTACGCGATTTTATTTTTTACTCTTTCTGTTTTGTATGTAGTTTTTATTAGAAGAAGAGGTTACAAATTTATTTCAGGTGCAGTGTTTTCGGTCTTTTGCCTGTTTATAAGTGCTTCTCTTATCATATATTTAAAAAGAGGGGGCTCTTTACTATTCGCTTCAATTCTGTTTACAATAGGAGTTGTAAATTTGTATTTCAGAGGTAAAAAAAATATGTCAAAAAATATATTGCCGGATCACTTGTTAGAAAAATTAAAAAATAAACTAATTAGCAAGGATAAGAGACTTTCTCAACAGCAAAAGTCTTTGATTCAGAACGACC
>CAYRRO010000043.1:2588-3793 GCA_964426685.1 uncultured Candidatus Saccharibacteria bacterium | reverse complement strand
TATAACTTCTCTACTATATCCCAATTAACAAGATTCCACCACGCCTCTACATAATCCGCTCTTTTATTTTGATACTTTAGGTAATATGCATGTTCCCAAAGATCTATTGCTAAAATAGGATATTTACCGTCACTTAGAGGGCAGTTTTGATTTGCTGTTTGAATAATTTCAAAATCTCCTTCTTGATTAACTACCAGCCAAACCCAGCCACTACCAAATAAACTAAGTGATTTCTTTGTAAATTCGTTTTTAAAATTTTCAAAACCACCTAATTTTTGTGCAAAATCATCAGACGGGGTGTTAGAACCACCGGGCTGCATAACCGACCAATAAAGCGAATGATTGAAATGACCTCCCCCATTATTTCTCACAATTTCTCTAACATCTTCCGGAACCGAATCAATATTTTTTAATATTTCTTCAACTGATTTTTCCTGCAACTCAGGATACTTTTCCAAGGCCTCTACAAACTTATTAAAATAATTTTGGTGATGTTTTGAGTAATGCGTTTCAACTGTTTTTGAATCTATATAAGGTTCAAGGGAATCGTAACTATAATTTAATTCATAAAAAGTATTTTTCATATATCCATTTTACATTAATTTTTAAAAAGAGCCGCTCTTATTCTTTTAATGTTAAAATAAGATATGACTTACAAACTATCACCTTCAGATTTTGCATATCTTTACGAAGAATGTAAACGTTGTTTTTATTTAAAAATAAAAGAAAATATCCCAAGACCCTCTACTCCATTTCCGGGTGTTTTTACAGCTTTAAATTCAACGATTCAAAACAAATTAATAGGAAAAAATTTAAAAACACTTTCTCAGGATTTACTCGATTGCACAGTAATTAATCAAGAAGTGTTTGTGGAGTCAAAAACCGTTCCCGATACTTCTTGTTATATAAAGGGGAAATATGACCTTTTATGTAAAAATCCGGACGGTACCTACACTGTGGTTGATCTTAAAATATCGCTACCGTCAGAAGAGAAAATAGAAAAATACAAGACCCAGCTTTTTTCATATAAATTTGCACTGGAAAATCCCTCATCAGGCACGCCAGTAAAAATATCTAAAATGGGGTTACTCATTTTCTATCCTGAGGACGTTGATTTTACAGATGAAACAGCCAAAGTTAATTTTCCGCCCAAATGGATGGAAATTCCTACCGACGAAGAGGCTTTTTTTAAATTTATTAAAGAA
>CAYRRO010000043.1:0-2488 GCA_964426685.1 uncultured Candidatus Saccharibacteria bacterium | reverse complement strand
GCCGAAGTGGCTCAATGGTAGAGCAAGTGTATCGTAAACACTAGGTTGTGGGTTCGATTCCCACCTTCGGCTCCAATACATTTCCTCTATTATCAATAGAAATACCGTCTTGTTTTTATGAAATAATCATATTAATATCCAAACATGCCTAATGAAAATTTATCCAAATTGATAATTAATCTTCAAAAAGAATTTAAAGATTTTAGAAAAGAATTTAATTGCTTCAGAAATGAGACAAATGAAAATTTTAATGAGGTGTATTCAAAACTAGATAATCACACTGCTGCGATAATGTCTTTAGAAAACACAGTAGGATTTTACGGAGATATGTATAAAATGAATAAAGAAAAGATAGATAATCACGAGAAAAGAATATCTGTTTTAGAAGCAAAATAGCAAACACCTCCCTGTCTTCTTAATTTCAAACTCCTAAATTATTTATTTCCCACTTGAATATATGTAATTTTTTAAATAATCAGACTGGACAAATAATGTACTATGGGTTATAATGCTATAAATTAAAAATAGAAAAAGGAGAAAAAATGAAAATCTTCAAACCGGTGTTGGTCGGAGTTTTAGTAATTGCAATAGTAAAAGCGTTCTATGTGTTCGAGAACGCAGGAGAAATGGATCCCAACGCAAATGTGTTCGCGTTTGCTGGGATTGTAAGTTTTTTTGTTCTACTTATCTTCCTGATACTGTTTTCAGGAATTAAAACAAAAAAAGTAGAGGGTCCTAAACCCATGGCTACCCAAAATAAACAGAGCGAATGGATGATAGTATGGAGTCGCTTTTCCGGCTTCATCTACACGTTGACCCAAAAACTAAAAAGGCTAGTAAATGATTAAACAAAAGGCAATCAGAGAAATCTTTTATTTCGTAATTCTGATTGCCTTTAAATTTTGGTATAATAACCCAAAACCATTTCAAAAAAAGGAGAGAAAATGGACACTGAGATTTCCAAGACAGAAGGGGTTAGTAATAAGGTCGATCCTAAATTTCGAATATATAAGATTTTGTTATTTACGTTTCTCTTATTAGGGCCCTTGGCTTACATTATCTTTGTCGCATTCATTTTATTCATCAAGGCAAAATAAACCATCAACCTAGTAACCAACCAGGGGTAGATAATAACCAAAACTACCCCACAATTTTTAACCATACCTAATTAACCCCCCCCCAACCTGTATCCCAAATCCCTCAAATTAAATAATTTGGTAAAATAACTCTATGAAAATTAAAAAAGCTATAATCGCAGCAGCAGGTCTAGGTACAAGATTTCTCCCGGCAACAAAAAGTGTTCCTAAGGAAATGCTGCCTATCATAGACGCCCCTATTATCCATTATTTAGTTAAAGAACTTGTTGATTCCGGAATTAAAGAAATAATAATAATCACGCGCCCGGGTTTCAAAACCTTCAATGACTATTTTTCAAGAAATAAAAAACTGGAAGAGACTCTAAAAGATACAGGAAAAACAGAACTTGCAGAAACTATAAAAAGCATTTCAAAAATGGCTAAAATAAGATTTAAACCTCAGGATAAATCACTTCCCTACGGGAACGGCTCCCCTATTCTAGCCGCAAAAAAGTATTTAAACAAAGATGAAAGTTTTGTATATATGTTTGGAGATGATATGACCTTGGCGGATAAACCGGTGACTCAGCAGTTGATAGATGTTTATAAAGAACAAAATCCCAAAGCAATACTTGCAGTTCAAGAAGTGCCGTTATGGGAAGTCTCAAAATACGGAGTTGTAACTTATAAAACTAACGTTCCATATAAATATGAAATAGAAAGTATTGTTGAAAAACCGGCTATGGAGAAAGCACCATCCAGAATGGCACAATTTGGGAGATTTGTACTTTCATACGATGTCGTAATAGAAGCCGAAAAACGACAACTTGGAAAAGGAAATGAGTTGTGGCTAACAGATATTATAAACAACATTGCTCAAAGAGGAGACAAAGTTATTGCCCAACCAATCAACGGCGAGTGGTTAACTACCGGGGATCCTCTAAGATTCATTCAAACCACCCTTAAATTCGCTATGAAAAGAGACGATCTTAATAAAGACTTAAAAGAATTTATCAAAAAGGAAATAATTTAAAAAATCTCAATCAAATTATTGTGATATTATAGTTTTATGACAGCATCAAGTTCGGGATATCAACCAAAAAGAATATCAGAAAAAGAACTAAGGGACAGGCTTAGAAAAAGAATGTTGGGGATATGGATTATCATAATTATCGGCATTCTGAGCCTATTCATATTTGCTCCTCAGGTGGGATCATTATTTGGTTATTTTTCAAAACACAGAAATGATCCGGGGTATATACCAACTCCAAAACCAATACCTCCGGTGTTCATAGATGCACCCAAAGCTAACAACAAAGATACGATAACCTTAACTGGCAGGGCATTGCCAGGCTCGTTAATAAAAATATTTGTAAACGGACCTGAAAAAGGTTCTACAACAGCCGGAAATG
>CAYRRO010000042.1:0-3828 GCA_964426685.1 uncultured Candidatus Saccharibacteria bacterium | reverse complement strand
TTTATCTGCCTCTTCCTCCAACTTTTCTTCAGGCTGAAGAAATCCCGGCTTCCAGACCATCTGACTTTCTTCTTCTTTTGATAGTTCTTCGGCATCATACATACCCGAACCGGACAGGTTTTCTTCCTGCCTATCTTCTTTAATACTTTCAGGGGAACCGGATTCTCTTTCTCCACCAATACCTTTTTTATTTTTGCTTAAATAGATAGTACCTTGCATAATTATAGGTTATTATACATCTTTTACGGGACTTTTTCCCACCCACTATCATAGGTAATCTCTGAGTTTTTTGCTTCTTGAAGGGTGTCTTAATTTTCTAAGAGCCTTGGCTTCTATTTGTCTGATTCTTTCTCTTGTTACACCAAATTCCTTGCCGACCTCTTCAAGAGTTCTGGTTCTTCCGTCTTTTAGACCAAATCTAAGTTCTAAAACTCTTTTTTCCCTTGCGTTTAAAGTATGCAACACATCTCCGATGTGATCTTTTAGAAGCTCCCTGCTAGCTGCCTCAAAAGGTGATAAGGTTGCCTCGTCTTCAATAAATTCTTTAAGTCTTGTATCTTCTTCCTTACCAACGGGGGTTTCCAAAGATGTGGTGTTCTGAGAAATTTTTATTATTTCGTGAGCTTTCTCGGGTTCTATACCCATAACCTTTGCAACTTCCTCGGGAGTCGGAGCTCTTTCATATTTCTGTTCCAACTGTCTTTCAATCTTTTTATATTTATTGATTGTCTCAACCATATGTACAGGAATTCTAATAACTTTAGCTTGGTCTGCTATTGCTCTTGTTATAGCTTGCCTGATCCACCATGTAGCGTACGTGGAAAATTTAAAACCTCTTCTCCAATCAAATTTATCAACTGCCCTCATTAAACCGATGTTACCTTCCTGTATAAGATCTAAAAATTGGAGACCTCTTCCCATATACTTTTTGGCGATAGAAACAACTAATCTTAAATTAGCTCTGGCAAGAATTTCTTTTGCCCTCTCTCCTTCAATATCTGTATATTTCTTAAAATTAGATATTACGTCTTCAACAACTTTTTCAGTTACCTCTATTTCTTTGGCTAATTCTTTGTTTGTTGGTTTCCTGGATAAAGACTTTTGTAATTCGGATATTAAACCTCGAAGTCGTAGTGTTTCAATTTTTTGAGCTAAAACCACTTCCTCATCCTTTGTCAAAAGGTCATATGTTCCGATTTCTTTTAAGTACATTCTTACAGGGTCTGACGTTGTAGTTTTATCCAATTTTATTTTAGATAAATCGATTTCTTCGAGTTTTGCAACCTTTTCAGCTTCCTTTTCAGAACCAATATCAAAAACGTCTATCCCTGATTCCATCAATTTCTCGTAAAGGAAATCCAATGTCTCAATATCTTCCTCTGCGTTTGGGAATAAAGTTAATAAATCGTCAAGGTTTAAATAACCTTGTTTTTTACCTTTTTTTATAAGCTTTTTTATACCCAATTCCTGAGTATTTATTTTTAATCTACTTTCTTTTGCCTCGGTTTCTTGAATCTTTTTTTCTTTTTTAGTATCTTTTTCAATTTTATTAACAGGTGTTTTCGTCTCTTTTTCTTTTTTAGAAGTAGATTTAACTTCTTCTTTTTTAACTACAGATTTTTTAGGCAAGGTTATTTTTGCCTTTGGTTTCTCTTTTTTCCTAACTGTATCCTTTACAACGACCTTTTTAATAGGTTTTTTAAGCTTTTTAACTTCTTTTTTTACAGATATTTTCTTTTTATCTGCAACAATTTTCTTATTTTTACCTTTAGAAACATCGGTCTTTTTAGAAACTTTATTTTTTATTATTTTTGGCATAATTTTTTATTATAGAAACAGCGCCTCCGGGGACGCAGAGAATATTATAAATGAATTTAATATAGGAATTTTATACTCTATAAAAGGCTTTTTGACAATTTTTCGAACTTTTTGGTAAGCCTCTCCAATTCGTCCTCCTCCTTTTTAATCTCGGCTATTTTAATACTTTCCGCCAAATTTTTCAACTGCTTTCTTATAGAATCCTTTTTCACTCTTTCCGACACTTCTTCCAGCTCTTTTTCGATATTTTTAGGAAATTCATTGCTTTCCTCATCTTCGTCAGAATCCCACATATACAGTTCGGAAATTAAGTTCTTTTGCTCATCTTCAAATTTATTTATAAATGCTTTAACGTTAATTTCTGATTTCCTGTCCTCGAGATAATTTTCCAATTTTTCAAAAACGTCAGCTAAATTCTCGTTAAGGAAATCCTCTTTTTTAAGTTTTTTCACAATTTCTTTGCTTTTTTCAAGAGGAGCTTTCAAAAGCAAGGATATAAGGTACCCCTCTATTTTCCTATCCTTTAAAGGAAATTTTTGTCCGAAATCTTCGAACTCAGGGTATTCAGTGTTTTTCGAAGACTTTTTTTGCTCTAACATACTAAAGACCGTATTTTCTGATATATCAAGCTCCGATGAAAGTTGTTTTGCATAATGTTCAAACACAACCCGATTGGATATTCTGGAAAAAACCGGCACCAACTCCTCCATGATGGCCTTCTTGCCCAGAGCAGTTTCCTTATTATTTCTTTTTAAAGCAGTGGCAAGGAAAAAATCATACACCGGGATCGGGGTTTTTAATATTTTTTTAGCTTTAGCGGAATCATCTCTTAAAAGCTCATCGAGATCTTTATAAGGCTCGGGTATAACAGCAATATTTACATTAAAATTTTTATTTCCTGCCATTTCAATCGCTCTATAAGAAGCCTCTATTCCGGCAAAATCAGAATCAAAACAAAACGTAATATCCTGGGTATATCTTGAAAGGATATCCAACTGGTTGTCTGTGAGAGATGTACCCGAAACACATATGACATTATCTACTCCGTTTTGATGTGCACTAATAACATCGGTTTGGCCTTCTACAAAGATTGCACCTTCTTTTTTAATATTTACTCTGCTTTTATTTAAACCAAATAAAAAGAAGGATTTATGAAAAACGGGGGTCTCGCCTGTATTTAAATATTTAGGGTCCCTGTCAAAAAGTGTTCTTCCGGTAAAACCAAGTATCTTTTCATCTACTGCAACAAATGGAAACACCACCCTTCCTCTAAACTTATCTATGAGACCTTCTCCGACATTTCTCTTAACGGCAACTCCTGATAATATTAAATCTTCGTCTTTAAAACCCTTGGACCTTAAAAACTTAACAAGTGTATCCCAAGAATCAGGAGCATAACCTAATCTAAAATCTTTTATGGATTTTTCAATTATCTTTCTTTCTTTTACTAAATAATCCAAAGCCTTTTTTCCGGCTTTCTGATTAAGAAGTACGTATTGATAAAATTTTGTTGTAATTTCATTAATCTGAAATATTTTTTTCTTAATCTGATTCTGATTATCAAAATTTTCGGATTTAGGAATTTTTACCCCTGATCTGTCAGCAAGTATTTCCAGTGATCTTGGAAAATCAACGCCCTCTATAGCCTGAACAAAATTAAACATATCCCCCGCCGCCCCGCACCCGAAACATTTATATATCTGCAATTCCTGGGAAACCATAAAAGAGGGTGTTTTTTCATTATGAAAAGGACAAACAGCTTTGTAATTCCTTCCGGATTTTTTCAAACCTACATAACTATTTATTACATCAACAATATCCAACTTTTGTTTTATTTGAGTAACGATATCTTCCATTTTTATTTAATATTACCGCAAAAAGGCAGAAAGTGCGTGAATATCCTTTGATAAGAACTGTATATCACGAAAATATAAGGTTTTAAAGCCTTATTGATATGAAAAACAGAAACTCAAAAAGTAACTGTTACAATTTTCCGGACGTGTAATCGCC
>CAYRRO010000041.1:0-3974 GCA_964426685.1 uncultured Candidatus Saccharibacteria bacterium | reverse complement strand
ATGACAGTTCCTCAAATGGTAATTTTGTCATATATGACTCTGCAGGAAACCTCGTAAAATCAGAAACTACATTTGATGCAGGTATTGCATATAACCCATCCGTAACCACACTTACAAACGGAAATATCTTAATTGCATATAGGGATGACAGTTCCTCAAATGGTAATTTTGTCATATATGACTCTGCAGGAAACCTCGTTCAAGCACAAACTACATTTAATGCAGCTTCTACATCTCAACTATACGCAAATACACTAACAAACGGTAACGTCTTCATTGCATATAGAGATTCTGGTAGCTCGTCTTACGGTAACTTTGTTATCTACGGCTCCAGTGGTGCCTCCTTTGCTGGTGTGGTGGGAATTGGGACTACAGCACCAACAGCAAGTCTTCATGTTGCAGGGACCTTAAGATTTAGTAACTTTGGAGCGGGTTCTTTAATTACAGATTCAAGTGGTAATGTTAGTGTCTCCTCAGATGAAAGATTAAAAGATATTCAAGGTAGTTTTGATAGAGGTCTAGAGGAAATACTTCAATTAGATCCAATACTATATAAATGGAATGAAACATCAGGAATGGAAACAGAAACTACTTATGCAGGACTTAGTGCTCAAGATGTCCAATCAGTAATACCCGAGGCAGTGGGTGTTGACCCAAATGGTTATCTAACTTTAAGTGATAGACCAGTACTTGCTGCAACCATAAATGCCATAAAAGAACAACAACTTCAAATAGAAGAATTAAGAGATTTATTAATAGGTGAGGGAAAGATACTTGAATCATCTCAGTCAAGCGAGTCACTTGATACTCCAACAACAGACACAGGGATATTATCTCAAATTCAAACCGTTTTCGAAGAATTTAAAGAAATGATTTTAACTCTTGGAATGACTGCACATACAGATGAACTGGGTAATAACTACCTATCAATAGATTCAGATGTAAAAATGGCTGGGGATTTAAGTGTACTTGGAGAAACAACAACATCTAATCTAACAGTACTAGGTAATATACAAGCAGGAACCATAGAAATAGATACAGCTGAAAATTCAATAAATGTACTTGGAGTTTCCTGCTTTAACCCAGAAACAAATGAAACAAACCAGGAGTGTTTAGATATGACAGACCAAACACTTTATCTTCAAAAGACATCCTCGGGTAATCTAAATATATTTAATGGAAAACTTGTCATAGAACCTAACGGAACTATGAAATTAGATGGTGATTTAGAGGTCACAGGTACTGTTAAATCGGATACAGTTGAGGCCGACACAGTAATAATCAAGGAAACAAAGACACCTGATCTTGAATTAGGGCCACAGTGTAAACCAGGAGAAATGACTTGGGATCAGGACTACATATATGTCTGTACTACTGAAAATATGTGGAGCAGGTCTAAGCTGGAGTTAATTCCGGGTCAAAGTGCAGTTCAACAAGATATTATTTCAGGTTCAACAGAGCCTGAGGTAACTTTACCTTGAATGTAGATTAGTATCTATTTTTTAAAACAAGGAGAAGATGTTTAATAAAATAAAAGAGTGGGTAAAAACCCATAAACAATTCACTTTCAATATCGTAGTCGTAGTAATTATTTTCCTCTTTCTTTTTTCAGGAAACATCAGAAGAGTAGGATACAACATGATCGGTAACAAGGGTTACAATACCGGCGGTGTGTACCAAGATTCTTATGCGCCGGCCCCTTTGTCTTATTCAGGAATCCAAGGAAATGCCAAATATTCATCTGACATTAATTATGAAAGTATGCCAAATGAAGTAAATGTTTCTAATAGAAAAGTGGTCACCAACACAAATTTTTCACTTCACGTAAAAAATGTTGATGACACAGTTGAAAATATTAGGAAAAAAACTACCGAAATGGGCGGATTTATGGTTAACACTGACATCAGAAGAGACGAGGCGGCCAGTAGTTCAAATTTGCAAGTTAGAGTTCCTTCAAACCAACTTGTTGAGTTTTCAAAATATTTAAAAACATTGGCGGTAAAAGTAGTATATGAAAATATTTCAGGAAATGACATTACCGACCAGTATGTTGATTATGAAGAGAAGCTTAGAAGTTTAGAAAGTGTAAAAGCAAGATTCGAAGAAATAATGGACGAGGCGGAAACAGTCGATGAAATAATGAATGTTCAGAATAGACTATTGAACATTCAAAGCCAGATAGATTCGATTAAAGGGCAGATAAAATATATGGATAGATCAACTTCTACATCACTGGTATCAATAACAATATCTACAGACGAATTAAGTCTCCCTTACACACCAGTAAAATCTTGGAGACCTGATGTAATTATGAAAGAGGCTGTTAGAGCGATGATTTCTGTTCTTAGAGCGATGGGTACGGTAGGCATATGGTTTATCGCCTTTATTCCTCTAATTATATTGTTAGTAGCTTTAAAAATAGCTATTAAATATCTTTTTAGGAAAAAAACTAATACTAAAAAGTGATGGCTTTTCTTTGGAAAGAGACGGTTTTCTAAAAAGAAGGGTGTTTCTAAGAAATAAAAAGATTATTAAAAAACACAGGTTTTTCACGGGCTCGGCCCCGGACAGGGCCGAGCCTTGTTTTATGGAGGGGTTGATAGGGTTTTTAAAAAGCTTAGCCATTGTTGGAAGAAGGTCTTTCTATGGTAAAATGTTTCAGTAACTATCCTTATTAAGCCCCTGTAGTTCAACGGATAGAACGTGCCCCTCCTAAGGGCAAGATGCAGGTTCAATTCCCGCCTGGGGTACCATTTCATAAATTCTTTGAAACAAGATACAATGATATAAGTATGTCCCTGCCCAAAATAAAATTAAACTTAAAAATATCTCTTGGTTTCAAAATACTGTTTTTTTCATCACTTCTAATTATTATTTCAGTTTTTGTTCTAATTTTTGTAAAAAGCATAAACGAAAAAATTTCAAGTATAGAAAATTCAATTGCAGATATTTCTAAAACACAGGAAAATTTAAAGAATTCTATCGATATTTCTTTATACGAAGATCATATAAAACTCTCTGAGCAAATAAATTTATTATCCGAGGCTGATTCTTTGAAAACTCAAATAGAGGAGTTAAGTTCCGTAAAAGATAATCAGGATTACCAAAAAATACAGGATGTTTTTAAATCTTACGGAACGTTTATGGGAAATTTGGATAGAAATATTAAGGTTAAATTGGATACAAAAGAATATGAGGGAAGTGTTTCTAAGTGGGGAGAGATGTTAATTAAAAAAGATTTTGATAACTTAAAAAGTGAAATTGACACATCAATTTCAAAATTAGATGAGGCTCATGAAAAATATTTAGCAAGTATTCCCAAGCCTGTTGTAAGTCAAGTTTCCGGTGGGGGAAATTACATGACAGTAGATACAGAAAAAGGAAAATTTGGCGTTTATTTAATTAAGGTAGCACTTTCAGAAGTTAAAGTGATTACAGCCTCTGCAAACGGTGATGACTGCGAAGATAATTGTCCTACGAAGTCTTTGGCAGAACATGTCAAGGATAATGGGGGTTTTGCTGGAATGAACGGTGCCTACTTTTGTCCTCCTGATTATTCGTCTTGTTCTGGAAAGATTAATTCAAGCGATTATGCTTTTTATAAATCTAGCTCAGGCAAGTGGTTAAATAAAGGAGCTTTGTCATGGGGTGACACAGGACTTGCTACGTTTAACGGGAGCAGCGCAAAGTTTTACAAAAAATCATCAGATTACGGTGGTGGCTCCGTTACTGCCGGGATATCAAATTATCCTTCATTGTTACACGGTGGTGACGTGGTTATAAATTCAGATAAATTAACTTCTTATCAAAAAGATGCGAAAGGAGCTCGGGGAGCGATTGGAGTAGGTGATTCTAATTTGTATTTAGCAATAATTTCGAATGCTACTGTGGTGGATGCGGCCTATGTCATGAAAGCTTTGGGGGCTAAAGATGCCTTAAATCTTGACGGCGGGGGTAGTTCAGCGCTTTACCTA
>CAYRRO010000040.1:0-3985 GCA_964426685.1 uncultured Candidatus Saccharibacteria bacterium | reverse complement strand
TTTTTATTCTATTTCCTAAACCATCACTATCAGAAGACCAAAAAAACACTGTAAAAATATTTGGGTATCCTTCACAATTTGTTATCACTTACCTACCCCGAGGCGACGTTGACAACCCCCAGCTTGTGAGAAGTGAGACTTGGTATTATCCAAAACAACAAACTAAAATAAGTTTTCTGGCAGGAAAATTAACTTTTGAAGAAGAATATATTTCTGAGGAAGATGCAGAGGACACAGACCTAAAACCCGAAGATTTTGATTTCTTTCTAAACTTTAACGATATGTCCGCAATTTTTGGTGAAGAAAATATTATTCCGATAGATTTTATTCCCGGTTTGTATGAAGAAGGGGAAATATCTACTTATCTAACCGATTCAGCTCTTTTCATAATGGAATCAGATCAATTAACTTATTTTCAAACATTGGATGCAAAAGGAGATGATGTTTTTGACCTTGAAAATATTGAGCCGGAAAAAAACGAGGATGTGAAAAATGAACCTGACCATAAACCGATTGAAAAAGAAGACGAATCAGAAGAAAAAGTAACCACAGAAAACTGGAAAACATATCAAAACGAAAGGCTATCTATAAAAATGAAATATCCCCCAGAATGGTACTTAGAGGACGAAGATATTGTATTTTCCAGCTACGACACGGGATACATGGAAAAGGGTTTGGGATTACCCGAAAAAAGACTTAAATGTGATTTTAACGAATTTAACTTGAAATATTTTGATATCAAAGACGAAGAGCTTTTCTTAGATGGAGATGTGAAAATATCAAAGGGTTTGGTAGTTGATAAATCAGGAGAAGAAGGCCCGGGCATGGGCGACGGCGTGATGTTTGTTTTTGAAAAAGAAGGTGAAAACTCAATCGCTTTGATTTGTTTTTCATACAACGATGATTTTGAAGAAAAACTAAAAGAAAGTTTCAAAACTTTTGAATTTATAGAAAAAGATGAATATTAAAATAAAAAAAACTATTAGCTTAATATTAATGACTTCGATAATTTTGGGAAATTTTATCTACCCCACCCCGGCTTATGCAAAGATTTCTTTCAACAGATTTACTAGGAGCTTGGGTAGAATTACCAGACACATCGGAAGAGGAAGCAAGTTTGTAATTAACCTGCCTGATAAAGCAACAAGATGGATGGGACCTGTTGTCGGACCAATCGCTTCGACAATTCTAACAAGAAATATCGCTAAAAATCCCAGATGGGGAGATATTTTTAAAAATTTGGGTAGAGCTAGCAGAGCCTACCAAACACTATACGATAAAGATAAATACCTAGCAGAACTCCGAAATGCTTATCACAGCCAGGCAAACGAGCTTAGAAATCAGGCAAACAGAATCAGAGAGTCCAGAACCCAACTTCAAGATAAATTAACCAGCGGTGATATGACTTACGCAGATTACAGAGATAATGTTTTAGCTTTAGAAGACATTGCTCAAGTGTATGAAACAGCAGCAGATAAATTCGATAAAAATGCAGATAAAATGAGATCTGAAGATATTGTGAGAATTTTTACTCGAGATGCCGTTAATCAGGTCTGGAATCAAGTCAAAGGTTCCATTATTTCAGAAACAGACAAAGAAATAGATAAGTATATTGATCCTACGGTAATTAAAAATATAATTAGCGGACAAAGAGTTGATTTTGACACATTTTTAGAAGGACTGGCCGCTTCACAAATTAGAAGATATCAAGGCGCTGAAGGTGGGGATTTTGATGTTGATGCTTTAAGAGATAGGGTTAAAGATAGAATTAAGGAAATACTCGAAGAAAATAAGGAAGAATTTAAAAACAACTGGAGGGAAAAGGTCGATGAGATTATTAAAAACATGATTAAAGAGTTAGAGGATGAAAAGAAAAATCTTCCGGAAGTAAAGAATGAGGAAGAAGAAAAACCCGAAGAAGAAAGTGGTACGGAAACCACAACTATCGATACTTCCGATGATAAATGCCCCAGTGGCTATGAATGGAATATTAAAGTTGGAAAGTGTGTTCAATCTAATTGTTATCCGAATCAAATTCCAAACGCCCACCATAGCTATGTTCTTGATTGTGTTTGCGGTACGTCCGGAAGTATTAATGAAAAACCTGAAGACCCTAACAAGGCTTGTAGATACCCCGGCGATCATAAATCTTGTCCAAATTGTGTTTACGCTTGCGTTGGGCTTAAGGAAGATTGCCCGGAAGCACCTAAGGATTAGGAAACGCCCTAAAGTTCTAATATCAATAGAATATCCGTCTTGAAATTTAAAAATTCTTATCTAAAATGAT
The DNA here is from genome assembly GCA_964426685.1 of uncultured Candidatus Saccharibacteria bacterium. Classification (GTDB taxonomy): domain Bacteria; phylum Patescibacteriota; class WWE3; order UBA101185; family UBA10185; genus JAAZNV01. Next base: position 1,698 of record CAYRRO010000040.1, on the reverse strand, counting down.
TTTAATGGATGAAAAATTCGAATTAAAAAATCTTGCCACTAAAAAAGAACTTAATGATGCCATCAATCCTTTAAGAGCGGATGTTAAAACTTTAAAAAAAGATGTAGCAACATTAAAGTCTGATGTGGGGATATTAAAAAAATCAGTTTTAAACATAGAAAACAAAATTAATATCTATTCAGATATGTATGAGGTCAATAAATGGAACTCTGAAAAGCTTGCTAATAGAGTAAACAAGCTTGAAAAACACGCAGGATTAACCCCTCCTCAGGAATTTTTAGTATCAGGTATTTGAATCCTCCAATTTTAATTTTAATTTAAACTTACGCTATTTTTGTGTTAATATAAGTTTACTCTGCCCCTAAGAAAAATTGTTCTAAAGTATATTTAATACTTAAAAAGGGGGTGTTTAAAAAATATGGCAGAAAACGATAAAAATACTAGCAAAAAAGAAGGTAAAGACGGCTTATCACTTATCATAGGAGGGATTTTCATTTTGACACTGGTTTTTGCAACCTACAATTATTTTAATAAAGGGAGAGAAAAAAATAATGAAGAGAAAAAAGAGAAAAATTTCATTGAAAGCATTTTTGACAGAAACAAGGGGGATTTGAACGGCGAGGGAGCGATGGAGAATTTGGAAGATGAAAAAATTGAAGAGGAGAGCAAATTTGGAATTATTTCAGAAGAGATAGGATGGGTTGCTAATGATTACGAAGAAGGCGATATAGAAGGAAAAACATACACAGTTGTTGAAGGAGACACATTGTGGGAAATTGCAGAAGCAGTTTACGGAAGCGGTTTTGAATGGGGACAAATTTTGGATGCAAACAGTGATTCTATTTCGTATCTACCAAACGGATCTCAGGCATTGATAGTTCCCGGACAGGTACTTGAGTTACCGTAAGAAAATTTTCTTAAGTTAATTTAAATTTAAACAGTCATAAACCAATACATTTGGTTGTGTGACTGTTGGTATGAGTTATAATGTAAGTTGTAAAAAAAGTCAGAGGTTTTTTGCTACGCGGGCGTGGCTTAGTGGGATTGTCTGCTTAAGGAAAGTTTAAAAAGTTAGTATCTGAATTATTTTCGCGGGCGTGGCTTAGTGGTAAAGCGTCTCCTTCCCAAGGAGAAGATCGCGGGTTCGAATCCCGTCGCCCGCTCCAGATGTTTGAAGTTCCGATAGACCCGTCACCCTGACGAGAAGTCTAAATTTAATGTAAAGTATAAACATGGAAGTAAAAGCAGAAGAAATTAAAAATCAACTCAGAAAATTTAACTTAATGGGATATGCAGATGAGAGTGTAAAGTATGAGGACAATGGTAAGAACGGAAAAATACTAACAAGAACGGATGGCGACTGGAAATACGAAGATGAATACTATGGGGGAGAACCCTACTCAGGTAATGAAACACTCTGGTTTAATGGAAAAGATGTTTTTAGGTGTGTTTATCGGGGAAAAGTTGCACCAGATATTAACTTTTCAGATATCTATTCTTTTTTAAGAAAGGCATTAAAAGAGGAACCAAACGGTAGTTGTGTTCATAGAGGCCCTGAAAAATTTACGGAAGATAAACTGACTTATACAAATGAATGCAAAGGGGATATTGAGGAGTTTATACAAACTGAGAGAATCTTTCTTAATGAAAAAGAAGTCTACGTAGCCTATTTTATAGGTGGGAGAATTAATGTTCAAA
>CAYRRO010000039.1:0-4134 GCA_964426685.1 uncultured Candidatus Saccharibacteria bacterium | reverse complement strand
TGCATCTCCAATGTCGGCTGCCTCAGCTTCTATCCCCAGCTCTTCCGACACAGGCTCTTCTGCCGGCTCCTTTTCTTCAATAACCTCAACAGGCGCACCTATATCCTCGGCGTAAGCACTTGCAGGAATCATTGCTGCAAAAGGAGATAGGGTGTTTGCCACCATCGAGAACAAAGAGAAATAAGCAAAAATTTTATTACTGCGAACTTTAATCTTTCTTAGCATTTTCATAAGAAATTTATAAAAAAATCCGCAGGACAAGTGCGGAAATTAAATAACCTTTATTAAATTTTTTACTTCTATTTTTTTTAATCATCAATAAAAATACCCAGCAATTGGGCTGGGATGTGCTATTTGTACATTTTTTATTAGAAAATGTCAAACCCTGCGCATCTCTCCTGATATTATTCTAACCAGATATTAAAAAAATATGAAGCAACGGAGTTTAGACGGATGTTTTTGAATAAAATTAAACCTGCAAACTAGTATCCGATAGGAATCTCTTTATCTCATCATCAGAAACATAATTTTCTACCACATAATCTATCTTTTCGGTGTAATCAATATCATCAAAGTAGCTAAGCTGCTCTCTAAAAAGCCTCTCATTAAATTCACTCCCAAACATTGATTTTGTTTTATTTACAATCTCACTGATTCCGTAAATTTTCAAAATAAAAAACAAATCCACATAATCCTTCCATTTTGCTCTTTTACCAAGGGCAAAAGCTTTCATAGCAGAAAGAGTAAGAACATCGGGCATTTTTATTACATCTTCAAAACCCACTGAATAATTAATTTCAAAAGGATAATTTAAAAAAGTAATTTTCACCCCCTCAACAACAAGTGTTAATTCGTTAGGTTCTTCAACAAGGATGCTTTTTATCTCATAGAAATCTCTAATTTCTTTTCTAATTCTATCGTGGTTCAACGTTGAACGAGTAAAAAGATCGAAATCAATCGAGCTCCTGTGACCTATTTGTAACGCAATAGCTGTCCCTCCAACTAATCCGAAATCACTTGAAAAATTTTTAATCAATGGGAGAATTTTTAACTGTTCTTCACTCAATATTTCTTTATGCATACTTACTAAAAAACATCTTAAAGTAATTAATAGTTTGAGGACGTAAATTAACTCTTCTCTTTTTTGAAATATTTTCAAAAATTTGACTTAAATTCTTAATACCAAACAAGTCTTTGATAAACAAAAAATCATTCCAATCACCGTAGTTAAGAATACTCTCAACGATTAACTCAGGAGAAAAAACTTCATAATTCTTAGTGCTCCAAACAAGATAAGGTTTTAGCTTTAGGTAGTTCCTAGCTTTTATTAGATTCTTATTATCCATATGCTTATTATACCTCATATTTTAGATGTTTTGGTAAGTAAATATAACTACATAGATTGCAACAAAAAGCATTTTATAGTTACCTTTTAGTTTGACACACACCCCAACTTATGATAAAAATACCTCTGTTCGCGAGAGGTCCCCGAAATTTTTGGGGAACTTTTTTAGTTTTGGCCACCCAATACCTAAAGAGAAAGTGCTTACGTATTTGGTGTTCCAAGATGAACATAATTAAAATGAATCAAAAAGATAATAGTTTATTACTAACACCGGAAGGTTTAAATAAAATTAAAGAAGAACTTAGGGAACTTATTGAAAACAAAAGACCCGAAGTCGCAAAAAGAATCCAAAGTGCAAGGGAAGCTGGAGATATATCTGAAAACTCCGAGTACGATGCAGCTAAACAAGAACAATCGTATGTTGAAGGCAGAATTGCAGAGCTGGAAGATATAGTTAAAAACGCAAAAATATCCGAAATAAGAATGGACGACGAGGTTGGTGTTGGTTGCAGAGTAACAGTTCATATGGAAAGTGCTGAAGACACCTTTTACATTGTAGGAGGACCTGAAGCAGACCCGATGGCTAAAAAGATTTCGGACGAGTCACCTCTTGGCTCAGCGCTACTTGGCAAAAGAGTCGGTGAAAAAGTAGAATTCGAAGCACCCGTAGGTAAACTCGTATACACAATATTAAAGATTGAATATTAATGCCGTTTTGTGCTTAAATTAGGCAATGGCAACTCTCAAAGAATACAGAGATATAAGAATTGAGAAATTAAACAAGTTAAAAGAATTGGGCGTTAATCCTTTTCCGGCAAAAACCAACAGAACTAATCAAAACATCGAAGTTATAGAAAACTTTTCAGAACTTGAAAATAAAGAGGTCACAATTGTAGGTAGGATAATTTCAATCAGATCACACAACGTCTTATGCTTTATAGATATAAAAGATGCTTCGGGAAAAATCCAACTTTATTTAAAACAAGACAATTTCAAAGAACAAGATTACAAAAAAGGTGAGATTAAATTTGAAGATATAAATCTGTTAGATACCGGGGATTTTGTTGAAGGAACAGGAAAAGTAACAAAAACAAAGACCGGGCAAATTTCCGTAGAAATTGAAAAACTGCGCTTGTTGTCAAAATCATTAAGACCCCTCCCCGACCAACATACCGGTTTCAAAGATAAGGAATCAAGATTAAGAAAAAGATATATAGACACAAACATTAATGAAGACGTCTATCAAAGATTTATAAGACGTGCAAAATTTTGGGAAGCTCACAGAGAATTTTTCAAAGAAAAAGGTTTTTTGGAAATGAATATCCCGGTTCTTGAAAACATTCCAGGAGGGGCTGACGCTAATCCTTTTGTTACTCACATGGACGCTTTAGATCAGGATTTTTATTTAAGAATTTCCCAAGAACTTTATTTAAAAAGATTAATCGGCGGAGGTTATGAAAAAGTATATGAAATAGGACCAAGATTTAGAAATGAGGGCTTATCTGACGAACATTTTCCTGAACATATTGCCATGGAGTTTTACTGGGCTTACGCAAATCATGAAGAAGGAATGAAATTTGTTATTGAACTTTTTAGATATGTTGCAAATAAAGTTTACGGGACACAGCAATTTAAAATAAGAGGGTTTGATATAGATTTATCAAAAGAATGGGAAATAGTTGATTACTCAGATTTAATTAAAAAAACCTATAACATTGATGTTTTTAATACTAACTTAGAAAAAATTACAAAAGCTTTAAAGGATAATGGCGCGGAACTTCCAAAAAAATTAACAGTCGAAAGAGGGATAGATCACCTTTGGAAAGAAGCCAGAAAAAAGATAGCTGGTCCTATGATGGTTGTAAACGAACCAAAGATGTTATCTCCTCTTGCAAAAGAAAATCCTGAAAATCCAAAACTTACTTTAAGATTTCATCCCATAATAGCAGGCAGTGAGCTGGGGAATGGTTTTTCAGAATTAAATGACCCGATAGATCAGTTCGAAAGATTTAGAGAACAACAAGATAAAAGAGATAGCGGAGATGCGGAAGCTCAGTTCATGGATGCGGACTTTGTGGAAATGCTTGAGTACGGAATGCCACCAACCTGCGGTTACGGCCACTCCGAAAGAGTTTTTTGGTTTTTAGAGGACGTCACTGCAAGAGAAGGTGTCCCCTTTACTCAACTTAGGCACGAAGTAGACGAGATCAATAAAGAAATTTACGGACTGGAGGGCTGAGCCCGTCCCGGGCTCAGCCCGGAAAAGGCCCTGAAAAATATGAAAGAACTAACACTACAATCTGCATTAGAACTTCTCCATCAAAATATGGAGAGCAAAAATCTGCGTAAACACTGCTACGCAGTAGGTAAAACACTTTCGGGGTTTTATGATTTTTATAAAAGTGAGGGGATAGACACCGGAGGTTTAACAAGAGAACAATGGGAAATTGTAGGTACCCTACATGACGCAGATTGGGAAAAAACAACCAATAATCCGGAAAGGCATGTCTTTGAACTCATAAGTTGGCTTGAAGATTATCAAGTTCCTGAAGAATTACTAAACGCCTTAAAAAGCCATAATCACAAAGAAGCCAAAATAAGAACACCTCAAACACTTTTGGAATGGACACTTGAATGTTGTGACGAACTAACGGGGTTTATAGTAGCCGTAGCTCTTGTAATGCCAAATAAAAAACTATCAGAATTATCGGTTGAAACAATCTTTAAAAAATTCAAACAAAAAGAATTTGCAAAAGCAGTAGAAAGAGAACAAATACTTCAATGTGAGG
>CAYRRO010000038.1:0-4164 GCA_964426685.1 uncultured Candidatus Saccharibacteria bacterium | reverse complement strand
TTCAAATCTTGCAAACTTGGCTGTGTAGCCATAATATTTTCTCCTTCATTTTTTATTTTTTTGAACAGATTGAATATGACTTCTACACAGCCCAAGCTGCTGTAGAACTAGGTCTAAGACCTAGGAAATTTTCGTGTGTTCCCGCACACCTTTCTAACTACATTTTTTAAATATAATCAAAAAGGTGCACGAGAACTAAAATCTATAATAAAGGAGAGTGTTTCCGCACATATTGTCAAAGTACTCCACTCTATAACAATTTTTATAGAGTTGATTTTTACTCTCATTTAATAAAATAAGAGCAAGAACCATTTACACGGGTAGGAGGAAAAACTAAAAGAATAATACAGATTTAGTCTCTCTCCAACTCTGTAATGGAAGAATTCTATACTATTTTTTCAATTTTGTCAACACTATAGGGCTGAAGATGATCGAAAGATATCTTAAAATGTAAAAAATGATTTTTAATTCCTATTTAATATGGACAACAGATAGTAAATTATCAATGCGAATACAAACTAGCGATGACTTAGAAAAATTTATATTTAAACTTCAGAAACCTGCAAAATCAAAAATTACCAGATACTTAGAACTTCTTGAAGATTACGGATTTAATCTGAAAATGCCCTACTCTAAAATGGTAACAGCAAATCTTTATGAGTTAAGAATACATGGACAACAAGAGGTTAGAATATTCTATACAATAAACAACGGCACTGCTTTCCTTTTGCACGGGTTTATAAAGAAAACCAACAAAACACCTGTAAGAGAAATTAAAACTGCTTTAAATAGATTAAATAATCTTGACATATAACATATATGTTATATAAGTAAATTATGAAATTTAGAGACTTTAATGAAATAAAAAAAGAGTTATTAAGAGATCCTGAAGTAAAAAAGGAATACGATAGGTTAGAACCGAAATTTGACCTAATTAGATCAATAATAGAAAAGAGAATTGAAAAAAATATTAGTCAGGAAGAACTTGCCGACAGAATGGGAACAAAACAAAGCGCCCTATCGAGATTTGAATCCGGGAACTATAATCCTTCATTAGCCTTTATGCAAAAGGTAGCCCAAGCCCTTGACTCAAAACTAGAGATAAAAATAAGATAATTACTTATTTAAATACTCTCTCAACGCATCTTCTATAACTTCCCCAAGTGTAGAGTCGTTTTGAACAGCATAAACCTGGGCAAATTTTTTTAAAGTCTTCTCTATCATGACAGTGGTTTTTACCTTTTCTTTAGATGTTTTCATAATACTTTTCCACAAATAAAATACTTATCCACATCCATTTTATACCTTATAGGATAGTGAATTATTTTATTAAACCATATATACGTAAGTATGTAAATATGTAAGATTTAACAATGCATATTGGAATGGAAATGACTTTTACCTATTGTGATAGTTTTTATAATATGACTTCTCAATCCCCGTCGCTTGTTAAAAAATTTCGTTGGTATAAATTAGATAACAAGTAAGCTTTCATGCTTCGCCTGCTCGGGGGCATGATCTCATTCCATCTTTGATGGAATCACGCTTCTAAAAACATTCTGCGGCCAGCGCTTTATATGTCGCTTCTTGTGGAATGTTTTTTTATTGTCTAAATGGGATAGAATTAAAACCGGATTATTTATTTTCCGTTCCCGTTCTTTGCAGTTTCACCAAACACTATTTTCCCCGCCGATGATTGTATTACTTTAATAACTACAGCTTCAATATCCTGACCCACTTTATCAATTCCGTCTTCAACAATAACCATGGTCCCATCATTTAAATACCCAATCCCCTGCTTTTTTTCCTTACCCTCTTGAACAATTTTTACACCAAATTTTTCACCCGGTAAAAGCACGGTTTTTAAAGCATTAATTAACTCATTTAAATTTAAAACTGTAATCCCCGACACCTTCGCCACTTTGTTTAAATTAAAATCCATTGTCATAAGTTTTATCTTTTTCTCCTTTGCGTACTCAATTAAAGTAGAATCAACGTCTTTATCTTTTGTTTTAATATCAGGAACAATAACATTTGTCCTTTTTTTCAACTCTTTAATTACATCCAGTCCCATTCTTCCCCGGCTTCTTTTTACTTTGTTTTTATTATCAGCTAGATTTTGAAGCTCGTTCATGACGTTTTGAGTAACAATAAAAGGCCTGTCCAAAAAACCCGCTTTAACTACATCCAAAACCCTCCCGTCAATTAAAACCGATGTATCGAGTAAAATAGCGTTATCCATCTCCTGCTTTTCTCTAATACTTTTTTCATCCGCTTTTAACCTCTGCTTCTCTCTTCTGGCTTGCTGAATCCTTTTTGATTGCTGATCCCAAAAGTCAGTTACAATTTTTGAAACAGCTGCTACCACAAGAGCCTCTATCCAATATTTAACATGCATTAGAACCAAGGGGAAAATGAAAAAACCGAACGTTGCCACAGCTGCCCCGGCTAATACTTCCAAGGCTATGTAATAACCAAAAAAAGGAAGGTCTTTAAAAAATAAATTTCTCGCCAATAAGAAACCGAGACCAAAGAATATTACCGCGTATATTATTCTGGTTACTAGTTTAGTTTCCCTCAAAGAAGGTTTTTTGATAACTAATTTTTGCTTTTCTTCTGATTTATTTCCCACTACTTAAATATTAAGTTAAAACAACAGAAATTACCAATTATTTATGAACAGAAAATTAAAAAATGTTCCGGGGAATAACAAAATTAGCAGAAAATAAAAATTGGAAGAAAATTTTCAAAATCTTACGAAGAGTTTATAACAAGCTTACAATATCTTTATTCTGTCAAAGATTTTTTTATAGCTTCAAAAATATTTTTAGTATTGTCTGAGCTCACAACAACATCATACCCCAGCTTTTTTGCCTCACCCGACCTTTTTTCTTGATGAGATACTTTTCTTATCTCACCGTTAAGTCCGCATTCTCCGAAAGCCACTGCGCCATCCTTGATTGGTTTATCTTTTAAGGAAGATGCTATTGCTAAGCAGACAGCTAAATCGACTGCGTATTCAGAGACTTTAAAACCTCCCGCAACGTTTACATAAACATCGTGGTTACTTAAATTCAAACCTGCACGTTTTTCCAAAATAGCAATCAGTACTTGAAGTCTCGTGTTGCTAAAACCACTGGAAGTTCTTCTCGGGTAGCCGAAATTTGTGGGCACTGTTAAAGCTTGGATTTCAAACAAAAGCGGGCGGTAGCCTTCCATTACTACTGTTACACACGAACCTGAAGCACTGGGTAATCTTTGTTTTAAAAAAAGTTCAGAAGGATTTTTTACTTCTTTTATACCACTCTCCTCCATCTCAAAAATTCCCACTTCGGACACCGCACCAAATCTATTTTTACTGGTTCTTAAAATTCTAAAAAGATGCTGGGAGTCGCCTTCTAAATATAAAATAGTGTCAACGATGTGTTCTAAAACCTTAGGCCCGGCAACAACCCCCTCCTTTGTTACGTGACCAACCAATACCATAGGAATCCCAGCCTTTTTGGCACTGTTTGTCAGTATTTGAGAACACCCTCGAACTTGTACAAGAGATCCCGGTGACCCTAAAAGTTCTTCTGAAAACAAGGTTTGAATTGAATCTACTATCACAAGTCCGATGTTTTCAGTTTTTTCAATATTATCTGAAATTGATTCTGCACTTGTTTCGGAAATTACTAAAAGATTGTCAGCATCGTAACCCATTCTGGCGGTGCGCAATTTAATCTGCTCTGCACTTTCCTCGCCGCATACATACAAAACATTTGTATCTCTTAAGTTTTTGGAAATCTCAGTCAAAATCGTACTTTTCCCGATACCGGGCTCGCCCGCCAAAAGCACCACTTGGCCGGGAACAAAACCACCGCCTAAGACTCTATCAAATTCGCCTATTCCTGACGGAATTCTTTTGGGTGGTTGAGAAGATAATGAAGATAATTTGACAGGTTTTTCATAATTGTTTTTAGAGGATAAACCTGTATTTGTTCCCTTAGAACTTACAACGTCCTCAACAAAGGAGTTCCACTCATCACATTCGGGACATTGGCCCACCCACTGATGTGATGTATATCCGCAATTTTTACAGGTATAAACAGTCTTAAACTTAGACATAAATATATCTTATCAGACAGAAGTTAAAAAATAGTTTAATTATTTCTTTTTCTTCGA
>CAYRRO010000037.1:0-4242 GCA_964426685.1 uncultured Candidatus Saccharibacteria bacterium | reverse complement strand
CCCGGAGAAGTAATTTTAAAAGTAGATGGCAAAGAAATAAATGATGTTGTTGGGCTTAGAGAAAATTTAGATGGAAAAGCTGATACCAATGTTGAGATTGAAACCATGGATATAAGCGATCCATCAGGAAAAAAGATTAATAAATACTTACTATCTCCTGTATTTAGTGAAGAGGGAGTTGATTCAAATGCAATAATTGGGGTTTATTTGGGAGATGCTAAATCTATTTATTATAAAAATACATTAGAAAAGATTTTTTCCGGCCCTATGCATACTTATAATATGTTGGATTATTCAATATCTTCGTTGAAAAATATAATCGGGCTGTCTTTTAAAACCAAAGATATAGAACCTGTAGCCAGTAGCATGACCGGCCCCGTAGGTTTGTTTAACATACTGGCAAGTATAATTCAGTCCGAGGGTACCGGTAAAATATTAAATATAATAAACACAGTGGCGATAATTTCTTTAGGATTTGCTTTTACTAATGTTTTACCAATACCTGCACTTGACGGAGGGAAAGTTTTATTTAGATTAATAGAAGCAATAACTAAAAAGAGCATTAACCCAAAAATAGAAACTAGAATCCATAATATTGGTATGGTAGCCTTGATACTTTTGGTTGTTGCTATAACGTTTAGAGATATTAAGATTTGGTGACACTGTCTTTTTATTGTCATTTCAATTTTTATAAATACTGAACTATTCTTCATTGTTGAAGCCTTAAAGTTGTGGTATAAGTTTTGCAATACTTTTCAATTTGGGTATATACTTATTTTTGATAGTGTAGTTTGAAAATATAATAAGTACGATTTTTACTAAAATAACATTGGAAATTTGTTAATTATAACTTTAGGACATAAGATATTATCATCCGACGTCTTAAAATGATAATATTTATATGACAAATTATCCTAAAATTATTATTTTTATAATATCGTATTTTTGCTGTATATATAATTAAAAAACTTAGTTTGGAGGTGTCTTATATCAGCTAAAGTCATTTGGCTGTATCAATTAAAAGTACTGATTGATAATTGGAAGCTTAAAATTGATGAATAAATATGACAAAAATTAAAGTCAGACATGGTGAAAGTTTAGACCAAGCACTGAGAAGATTTAACAAAGAAGTTCTTAAATCAGGAATAATTCAGGAAGCTAAGGATCGAGAACATTATGTTAAACCCAGTGAGGTTAAAAGACAAAAGAATAAAGAATTAAAGAGAAAATTATATTTCGAAAGGAATAAAAATTGATTATAGACGATTTAAGATCTAAACTTGTAGATTTTCAGAAATCAGGCGATACGCTGAGGTTGGATGTATTGAGATTCTTGTTATCTCAAGTAAAAAATAAAGAAATAGAATTTAGGTCGCAACATAAAGAAATGACTGATGAGGATGTTTTTAAAGTAATCAGAAAAGAAATTAAAAATAGAAAAGAAAACATAGAGTTGTATGAAAAAATTTCAAGAAATGATTTGCTGGAAAAAGAGAAGTCAGAGTTAGACGTTTATTTGGAATTCGCTAAGCTTTTTCCTTTTGAACTGGAAACTCCGAATCAATTCCAAAACCGAAATGTTAATTCAAAATAAATCTTAAGGTTTTCTCTATGAAATTAGATAAAAAAACACACATCTCCGTTTTTATTACAGACGATAGGGAGATGAAAAAATTGAATAAAGAATATTTAAACAGAGACTACACCACTGATGTTTTATCCTTTGAAATCAAGGAAAAATTAGAAGATAACTCTTTATATTTAGGTGATATTGTTGTTAATAAAGATCAGGCAAAAAGACAATGCAGGGAATATGGCAATGATTTGGAGGAGGAGATATCGGAGTTGGTGGGACACGGGGTTCTTCATTTACTTGGTATACATCATGATGGTGACGGTAAGCCCTTAAAAAAAGAATCGAAAGAATCATTAGAAAAGATTGAAAAAAAGCTTGTTAAAAAAAATATTAAATCCACAAAAAATTTGGTTAAAAAAAAATGAAAATTATTGTTGGACTAGGAAATCCAGGAAATCAGTATAAAAAATACAGACACAATACCGGTTTTATACTTTTAGATAAACTTGCAGAAGAACGAGGTTTGAAATGGAAAAAATCTTCAAAGTTTGAGTCAGAGGTTGCTGAGTGTGATGATTTTATTTTAGTTAAACCTCAAACTTTTATGAATAATTCCGGAGATGCTGTTTCAAAAATTATTAATTTTTATAAAATATCCCCGGACGATTTGATAGTTGTTCATGATGATGTTGATCTAAAATTTGGAACTGTCAAAAAACAAAAAGGAAAAAATCCTGCAGGGCACCACGGAGTGGAGGATGTTATTGAAAAAATCGGAACCAAAGAATTTTGGAGATTGAGGGTAGGGGTAGGGAAGCCTGAAAATAAAAATATACCTGTGGATGTATGGGTACTTCAAAATTTTCAAGAAACTGAGCTTGAGAAAATTAAAGAACTTAGTATCCAAGATATTTTCAATTAATTTTTGATATATTTTAAATAATTATCCAACAACAGTTAGTGGGTTTCTTAATTTTTAATACTTATACTATTTAGAAGAGGCAGTGAGTTATGTATTATACAAAATATCGCCCGCAAAAATTCAGTGAGATGGGTAACGGTAACGAAATTGCCGATATCATTTCAAAACAAGTACAGTCAGGAAAAACAGCCCATGCTTATCTTATGGTAGGTCCAAGAGGAACCGGAAAAACCACTATCGCCAGAATTTTAGCCAAGGCCTTAAATTGTGAAAAAATAAAACCAAACGGAGACCCGTGCGACAAGTGTTCTAACTGTGTTTCAATTAGAGAAGGTTCTTTCATTGATTTAATTGAAATTGATGCCGCCAGCAATCGCGGAATTGATGACATTAGAGATCTTAAAGACAAGATAAGACTGGCTCCGACAATGGGGAGAAACAAGGTTTATATTATTGATGAGGTTCATATGTTGACCACAGAGGCTTTTAATGCGCTTTTAAAGACATTAGAGGAGCCTCCAAAGAAAACAACCTTTATTTTATGTACAACCGAAGAGCATAAAGTTCCGGCTACTATAAAATCCAGGTGTCAGGTTTTTAAATTTAAGCGTCCTACAGTAAAACAAATTGTTTCAGTTTTAAAATCCATGTCAGGAAGTGAGAGTATTGAAATATCCCAAGAAGATCTTACGAAGATTGCCGAAGCATCTGCCGGAGATTATAGAGGCGCCAGTGTTCTTTTGGAACAGGTTCAAGAGGGTGACGTTGATGTAAATACACTTTTAAATTTAAGTTCCAAAAAGAAATACGTTGAATGCGTTGGTTATTTGTTAAATTCAGATGTTAAAAAAGCACTTGATGTAGTTTCGGATGTTTACGGGGAAGGCATAGATTTGTATGTTTGGGTTGGAGAGTTTTTAAAATATTTAAGATCAATGTTGTTGATTAAATCAGGTATTTCAGACCCTTCTACCGATACAACAGTGGAGGTACTTGATGAAATTAATGATCAGGCTAAAAAGACAGATTTAAAATGGCTCGTGAGAACAATAAATATTTTGTTAGAAGCTCACAAAAACATTAGAAGTTCTTTTATAGCCCAGCTTCCTATTGAAATAGCAGTTGTTGAGATCTGCTCGTCCGGTAAAAGTGATTTTAAGGATAAGGAAGACAATCCTAACTCTCCTTTAAATAATTATAAATCTGATAAAGATTACTCAACCCCTAAAAATACCAAGCGAATCAACCCATCAGTAGATGATGAAAATGAAGATAAAGTGGAGATTAAAGATTCTCTATCGAAAAAAGAAAAAAAGGAATTAGATAAAGAATCTTTGGAAGAGGTTTTATCGGATGAAAAAAATCATAAAAAAGAGTCTCCCGTAATTCCTTTTAAAAAAATTGAAAAAGAGTGGAGTAAGTTTGTAAAGGATAGTAAAGATTTAAATCACTCTCTAATGGCACTTTTAACATTGTGTAAACCGGTAGATGTAGAGGGAAGGTGTATTATCGCTGAAGTTTTTTATCCTTTCCATAAAGAGCGTCTGGAAAGCGCCAGAACGAGAAAATTACTTGAAGGTTTAAGTGAATCTGTTTTCGGAGAAAAGATGAATTTTAAGTGCGTTTTGAGCAAGGAAAAGCCTAAAAAAATGAAGAAGAGTGAGCTAGAAGCATTAACTGATTTAAATGTCGTTGTACCCTCCGGTGTTGATGGAAAATCAATTTTAGAAGCTTTTGATGGTGG
>CAYRRO010000036.1:0-4486 GCA_964426685.1 uncultured Candidatus Saccharibacteria bacterium | reverse complement strand
TATCAGATGCTACTTTTCGAGCAGCGTCCACCCCAACTAAATTTTCTTCGGTTTCTTCAATATTCTGACTTTCTGCTACTTCTTTTTTACTACTACCTACTCCGGAAAAACCTAAATAAAAAGCCAATCCTATTAGGCTTAATATTATTATTATCTGTGCGGGACTAAATTTTTTGTTTTCCATAGTTACTCCTTATAAATTTATAAAGGAAATACTACCTTAATAAAATCTCTAAATCAACAACATCAACCTGCGGTCTCTCCTATCATGTAGGTTTTTTTATCAAAAGATTAAAAGTATGTCATCATCATAAGTTCGCCAAATATTCCAAACATGGCTGAATGTATTCCAACTATGAATACTGTTGCTAAGTCTCATGTTTTTTAATACACTTAAAATATATGGAAAAAATAAGTTATTTAATGCCCGAAATGCCCGATAATACGAATGAATCTGATGACAATAGTAATGAGTTGCCAAAAAAAGATGAAAAAACTATTTCTGAAGTTTTCCAGTCTCTAAAAGGACTAAGTGATGATGCTAAAAAGGCATTAGAAAAATTGGATGAAATAAAAGATAACCCCCTTCCCTTTTTAGATCCAGACAGTTTAAAGGCAGGAATTGCTGATGCTAAAGTGAATATAGAAGAGTTATTTAATGAAGAAGGGGATCGTTTGGCTGAAAAGGCACTTGCACTTTTAGAGAAGACTGACGAGGAAGAGATTAATAGATTTGCCAAAAGGTGTGGTCTGCCATTGGATGAATTAGGGCTAAAATTTCCGGGATCATCTAAAGATATTCATTTCGATGGTTGGTCTATAAAGACCGTAAATTTAGAAACAATAGAAGGTGGTCCATCGTCAGTTACAGCTGACGCAAATGTCTCTGTAAGTTTGGGGCTGTTCCCGAAAATCTATTCTAATTTTACTATGGAGCTGGAAACAAAACCACTTGTTGAGGAAAGAGGTCCGTCTATTGAGTTTAGAATAGCAGGCAATAACACGGATGGTGATTATAATCTGGACAGTGCTGTAATATCGTTCATGAATACTGAGGAGATATACCCCAATATGGATGTTTTGGAAACTAAACATATTGGAGGTATTGTACTTAAACCTGACGGCGGTATATTTAGTGTTGTCGTATTTGAAGAGAACGGAAATTCTAAACATATACTTAGCGCAGACGCAGATTTCAATGACTCTCTTAAAGAGTTGGAGGGTGTTCTTGGAAAATATGGAATTTATGTAGACTGCATACCCCCTGTTATAGACATAGCGGAATCTTTTAAAAATATGGCTAGAGGACATACAGGTGGTGAGAGTTTGGTATCTGTAGTTCCAAAAAACTTGTTCAAATATGAAGGAGGTCTCCTAAAAGACGATGGGAAGAGATTTGATGCGCGTAAGATTTGGAATCTATTAGAGTATGATATGCGTAGAGAGATAGGTAAGATAGATGACTTTATAGAAAAAGATATAAAAAACCCCGATTCTATGTTGATTATTGAATATAAATCTTTGGAATCGGAAATGGAAATCTATGCGAGTGCGACAAATTTTTTACGTGGTGACCGATCTCCGGATAGTATTAAATCCCTCTCATCTTGGATTAGCTTATCATTCTCTAGGGAGACAGGCGGAAAGGATGTTACAACAACACCCGAAGATGATTGGCATTTGTCAAAAACTGAGCAGGATTTAGTAAAGTTATTCGCTCTTCTAAAAAGTAACCTCCCGGATAATCTCTAAAAATCTGAATAAGGTAGATACCTGCCTTAATAACATTTCTAAATCAACACCGTCAATCTATAATCTCTCTTATCATATAGGTCTTTTTATCCGAGGATTCAAAATATGTTCTCATCATTAGCTCTCCAAGCATGCCAAACATCACCGACTGTATACCAACTATTATCAACAATACGGAGAGTGTCAGAAGTGGTCTGTTACCTATACTCTGGCCTAATATTTTCAAAATAAACAAATAGAAGGCAAAAACACCGCCGATACCTGAAAGTATCAAACCCGTAAATCCGAAAAGTCTCCCCGGCATAGCCTTAAAGGGTTTTCTGGAGAAATATAGCATGAAGTAAAGGGTTAAAAGATCCAATATAACCTTCAATGTCCTTTTGTGTCCTTTATAATAGGATTCGCCATATTCTCTGTCTTTGAAATCAACGTCAAACTCTATCATTCTTGGAGCATAAATACTTACATAATCAGGTATAAACCTATGCATCTCCCCGTAAAGCTTCAAATTTTTAGCAATATCTTTTTTAAAACCTTTCATCCCCGAGCCTCTATCTTTCATATCAACCTTTGATATTCTTCCAATAATCATGTTTGCTAAACCGCTTTGTTTCGCTCTCCCGCTTTTACCGGCGCTCCATCTTTGTGCCCTATTTGTATTAACAAAATCATAACCTTCATCCAAATACTCAATTACCTTGTTAATATTCTCTATGGGAGTTTCAAGATCGGCGGAGACAGTAATGACATAATCACCTTCTGCCTTATCAAAACCGGCCATGTAGGCGCAACTCTGACCAAAATTACCCATTAGATTAATGCCTTTGACTTTTTCATGCTCTTCAGCATATTTTTTTATAACTTCCCAGGTTGCGTCCTTGCTTCCGTCATTAACAGCAATAAATTCAAAATCATATTTATGATTTTTTGCCAAATATAAAAGAACATCTAAAGTCTTTCCAATATTCCCTTCTTCGTTGTAACAGGGAATCACAATAGAAACCAGCTTTTTACCCTCAACCGCTGAATTAGAATTTTTATTTACTGAAACAGATTTATCTTTTTCCATATTTTTTCTTTAAACCAATCTACCTCTTTTTTCAAACCCTCTTCGGGTGTAGTAGTCGGATTATACCCTAAAACTTCCCTCGCTTTTTTAATAGTAGCCCTGGTTTCAAACTGATCCCCAAGTCTGGGTGGTTTTATATCATATATTGCTTTTTTACCAAGATAATCTTCAACTATTTTCAACCCCTCCCCAACTGTAATCGCATCATCAAAACCTAAATTGAAAATCTCACCTATACATTTTTCATAATTATCTAAAATTGCTACAAAGCCATCGACAATGTCACCAACATAAGTAAAACTTCTTAAATGCTTCTCACTTCCTTCAAAAAATGGAAAAGGTCTGTCATTAAGAATTGAGTCTATAACTTTTGGATATAGCTTATCAGGTCGCTCCCTTTCACCATAAATTGAAAAAAGTCTTGTCGAGCATGCCGGAAAACCCACATCTCTGTGATATGCGAGAAGTAGCTGTTCGGCAGCAAGCTTTGTAACCCCGTAATGAGAAGTTGGCTTGGGAGGTGTATTTTCATCGTCAGTAGCATTTTTACCATAAACAGAAGACGTTGATATATTTACAAAAATCTTAAAATTTGGGAGATCTTTTGTAGCTTGATACATATTTTCTGTAGCTACGAGGTTATTTTTCATGAAAACATCAAATGGGGTTGAAGCTGAGATACCGGGCTGTGCCGCAAAGTGAAAAACTGCTTCTACACCATCCAAAACAGGGTCTATAGAATCTTTAGAAATATCAAACTCGTGAATTTTTATACCCTTTTTTTCAAGATCCGCAGCATTAAGTCTTTTAAGATCGACTGAATAGTAGGAATTAAAATTATCTATTCCGACAACTTCGTGTCCTAAATCAACTAATCTTTCGGAGAGATGGGAACCTATAAATCCGGCAGCGCCGGTGACTAAAATTTTCATATTTATATATTATACATCTCTTGGCTTTTTATTTAACTTGGTGATAAAATCTTAAAAAACTAGAGAAAGGAAGAGAAAAATAATGGGAAATACAATTACGAGTGTGGATTTTGAAACAGCTCAGAAGCTAGAGAATAATCTAATATCAAAGTTGCATGAAATTAAACGGTGGGGTGATAATCACAGCGCAGATAATCTCTATGAAAAAATTAGCCTTATTTCCAAAGATATGAGATTTCTTCTCTGGGAACATAGATTAATTGAAAGTTACCAATATAGCGAATTATCTTGGGAATCAAAATACAGGGTTAATTGTTTAGTTGAAATAATTATTGAATTTTTTGAGACAGACGAAGAAAAAAATACAACAGAAAAGAGGTAGAAATGCCAGAAAATTACTCGAATGAAAAAAGATTTGAAGATATTAAAAAATTTACAAGTGAAATAAAAACTCGAGTTGATGAGATTGAAGAGAATGAAACACTTCTCAGAAAAAATTTTGAAGACAACATTAATTTGTTTGTCAGAAAATTTATTGGGGTCTTACACAATATGGGGATAATCGAAACTAGTGATTTCTACGCGTTATCGTGGGAAATGAGAAAAGATATTAATGATTTAATAAACGGTACTTTTGGAATCAAGTATGTCTTTAAAGATGATAATCCGGAACCATACGGAAAAGACAAAAAATAAAAAAACAAAGAACCCATTAATGCCCGATGGGTTCTTT
>CAYRRO010000035.1:0-4845 GCA_964426685.1 uncultured Candidatus Saccharibacteria bacterium | reverse complement strand
GTTTATACCGGCGCTTCGCTGCCACTCCTCCTGCTTTTCATAAACTCATCAAAGGGGTTTAATGAAGTTGTAAATTATGAGATAATTTCTGCGGAAATAATTAGAACTTTACTTGGAAGTATTGGTTTAATTATTGCAGTGCCCATTACAACAGTAATAGCGGCCTCAGTAGCAGATTTAATAAAAGGAGGCGAAAAATCATGAAAGTATTAAAAATAGGTGCAGTATGGTGCTCTGGGTGTTTAATTATGAAACCCAGATGGGCAGATATTGAAAAGGAAATGCCACACTTGATTACTGAATATTACGATTTTGATAAAGATAAAGATGTAATGGAAAAATACGGTATCGATAATAAACTTCCGGTCTTTATATTTCTAGACAAAGATGAGAACGAGATTCTTAGATTAACAGGAGAAATGGATAAAAAGGAACTTATAAGAGTAATTAATGAAAATATCGATAAATAAATTAAAAATTAATAAATTTATTATTTCTTTGATATTTGTCTTACTTGGTGTTTTAGATATTAAAAATACTTATGCGACAGATACCATAAATATGTACCTTTTTTGGGGCGAGGGTTGCCCTCACTGTAAAAAGGAAAAAGAGTTCTTGCAGGATTTGGTGAAAAACAACGAAGATTTGGCTTTGTATGACTACGAGGTATATAAAAGTCAGGATGGAAGATCAAAATTAATGGAAGCAGAGGAAAAGTTAAATTTGGACGTTGGGGGTGTTCCCTTTCTAGTTATTGGTAATACGCATATTGTTGGTTTTTTAAGTCCTGAAACCACAGGTCAGGAGATAATTAGGATAATTGATGAATACAGAGAAAGTGGTTGTTACGACATATTGAACTTTGAACAACAGCCCGAGGAAGTAAATAGTTTTCCTGAAAATGTAACAAATATTATCGAAAATAATGACCCTGTTATTGAAAGCTCTTCTTTTATTGGATCGACAGTAGATCCGACAACAGAAGTAAATATCGAAAATTCAATAGAAGAAGATAATGTTAATGCAGACGTTGAGAAAACACCTGATGACAACGAGGAAAAAATAGAACAATGCGAACCCGGCGAAAGTGTTAACAAACCAGCTTTACCAAAATTCGCTAACATCGATTTAGAAAAACTTTCTCTCCCAGCATTAACTATAGTTTTAGGTTTTTTAGATGGTTTCAACCCCTGCGCAATGTGGGTACTGCTCTTTTTAATAAGTCTTTTAATTGGAATGCAAGATAAAAAGAAAATGTGGATACTTGGAATAGCTTTCATTATGTCTTCGGCGTCAGTTTATATGTTATTTATGGTTGCGTGGCTAAATCTATTTATGTTTGTCGGATATATAGTTTGGATCAGAGTTTTTATAGCAGGGATTGCTTTATTAGGAGGATACTCCAGTCTTAAAAAGTTTTTAAGTAAGGATTCATCGGGTTGTGATGTTGTAGGAGATGAGAAAAGAAGAAACGTTTTTGAAAAATTAGGAAAAATTACATCAAACAAATCCCTTTGGGTTTCGATAATTGGTATTGCAGCTCTTGCTTTTGCAGTAAATCTAGTTGAGTTAGTGTGTTCTGCAGGACTGCCTGCTGTATATACTCAGGTTCTCGTTTTAAATAATTTAGGGAAATTACAATACTGCCTATACATACTCCTTTATACATTGTTCTTTATGTTTGACGATTTGTTTGTGTTTTTTGTAGCAATGAAAACTTTGCAAATGACGGGAATAACCACAAAATATGTGAAATGGTCCAGGCTGGTAGGCGGAATATTAATGGTAGCCATTGGCCTTTTATTACTATTCCGCCCCGAAATTCTAATGTTCGGTTAATTTTCACATAGTTTTGTGAGTGTTCTTGACAAATTTTTTTGCCTGTATTAAATTACTTTTGTAAGTGAGATGGTGTTTAGATGCCCGACTACTCTTATTTACATAATTATTTTAGTTTGGCACCTCACCTCAACTTCGCAACGAAAATGTATTAATCTTATTTTT
Organism: uncultured Candidatus Saccharibacteria bacterium; assembly: GCA_964426685.1. Lineage (GTDB taxonomy): Bacteria > Patescibacteriota > WWE3 > UBA101185 > UBA10185 > JAAZNV01. The sequence goes on along the minus strand of CAYRRO010000035.1, from coordinate 2,841 downwards.
GAAATTTGAATATATTTATTCAGAATAAAGGAGTGTTTATGATAAATATAAGTAAAAAAATTACCAAGTTTGTATTTTTGTGGCTTTTCGGGTTGTTTATAATTATTGCCGTTTTTGTAGGCGGATTCTATTTGGGCAAGAATAAAAATATTGATTTAGAAGATAAGAATTGGTTTGAAATTTCAGATAATAAAGAATCCGAAAAAAAGCAACGAGACCTTTCTCAGTGTAACGAAACCACAGCTAATATAGTTGAAGAACTTTCGGACTCTGTTGTTACAGTAACAATTAAAAAAATAGACCTAAAAAGCAATGTCGGTACTTTTTTTGATATTTTTGATTTTTTTAACAATTCACAAAGATATAGACCAGAGGATTATGAAGAAATTCAACAAGACATCGGGACCGGGTTTGTGGTTGGTGATGAAAAATTTGTTATAACAAATAGACATGTTGTTTCGGATACTGAGTCAGAATATAAAATTGTAGATTCCAGTGATAAAGAATATGAGGTAATAAAAATATATAGAGACCCTGTAAATGATTTAGCTATTCTACAAGTAGAGGGTTTAAATGTAGATTCAATTCCGTTAGGAGACTCTGATTTAATAAGAGTTGGTGAAGATGTAGTGGCGATAGGAACTGCGTTAGGAGAATTTAGACACACCGTAACTACAGGGGTAATTTCCGGCTTGGGAAGAGGTATTACAGCCGGCGATGGGTTTGGAGGTTACCTAGAGTCACTGGATGATGTTATTCAGACAGATGCGGCGATAAACCCCGGCAATTCAGGAGGTCCCTTAATAAATAGGTGCGGCGAGGTCATAGGAATAAATGTTGCTGTTTCCCAAAACGCCGAAAACATAGGTTTTTCGATTCCTGTAAATGTATTAAAAAAATCTCTTGAAAATTTTGAGAACACCGGAAAATTTGAAAGGGCATTGCTTGGGGTGAAATACACTATGATTTCAGAACAAGCGGCTTTAAGAAACGAGGTTCCAGTCGGTGCATATGTTACAGAAGTTATTAAAGATTCATCCGCAGATGAAGGCGGTATTAAAGTTGGAGATATTATTGTTTCGTTCAATGGAGTCAAACTATCTGAGACAAGCTTGAGTGAGCTTGTGAACCAGACAAAAATCGGTGATAAAGTAAAGGTTGAGATATATCGCTGGGACGAGGACAAGAAAATGGAAATCGATATTAAAATGAAGGAAGGTCTGTAAATTATAATTTGTAATACAAAGATACAGTTCAATATTTATTAAATTTTTCGACGGTGTCTTTAAAGTATTTAGTAAATGTATCAGGACTCATTCTTTGTGCAGCGAAATCTAAGTCTAGATGAGATATTCCTTCATATCCAAAAAGTTTTAACTGAGCGTTTGCAAGATTCATAAATAAGGAATTATTAATCTGGTAAAAAGGTCTTATTACTGCTCCGTATTGATATTGTTTGGCAATAAGTTCAATTACGTCGTCATGGACGTAGTTGCCACTGTATAATCTTTTTAATATTTCTACTCCTAAATCGTTAATTCTATCCATATAATCATTGATTGCCTCTCCTTTAGGATAGTGGTAGGTATAGTTATTTTCATTGTCTATGTCATCATAAGGCAGGTGTTCTTTAGCTATACCTTTAAGTGGTAAATAATATTTTCCGGCTGTAAAGAAACGTTTGGCGTAAGGATCTCCGTATTTTCCCGCTAAAGTAGCTATCTTTCTTGATTCTTTGTAACGATGATTTGACGGAAAGGTATCAAACCCCCTTATTTCTCCTGATCCTGCCTCCTCTACTCCTTTTCCAAATATTGCGTATGCGTTACCGGTATTTGCTATTTTATGCGCAGTTCTTAATATTTTTAAAAAATTACTCCCGTAGTCCTTCCTATAAAGATTGCCTTTTACTATTGATTGAACGAATAATTTTCTAACCTCGGATTGATTTCTTATGTAGTTTGGGTCTACAGGTTGACCCTCGTTATTAGGAGACCTGGTTAACTCGTAGATATGTACTTTTTTGCAGATTCAATGTTATTTTTTATAATATCGTTTTTTAATTCTGCCTGAAGATATTTTAATACGCCGTCATAGACGTCTATTGTACCGTTTGTGCTACCCAGATCCTCGACATATGGTTCATTATTTTTAATGGAAATGCCTACATGTGATCTTGATACTTTTGAATCTAGTTCAAATCCCATTGGGTTACCCCTACCTAAAGTAACGGAGTCGCCATTATTTAATGTTTTTATAGTATCTTCAATTACTCTGCCATCAGATCCAAACTGAGCTAATAAATATGAATTTGATTTACTGGTTGTTCGATTACGATCGCTCGACATAAAAATTCCAAATTTCTCATCTCCTATTTTGAAGGCATTTGTTAACGATGCATTTATACCCAGATATTTTTCACAAACACTTGGATCAATTGGGGTGTGTGACTCAATTATATTTTCTAATTCTACCGGTGTGATTTCTGTAATTGATTGGGACATATTTAATATAATACTTCAATTAATAGTATATGCTAACAATTATATAGGTAGGTTAGGGTATTTAACTACAGTATAAGTTACTTATAAAAAGTGTAGTAAGTAGTAAGATTAAATAAAATATACCCCAACCTATCGTCCACGCCAGAATAGTAAATGCTTTTGAATATTTCTTTTCCCAAAATAATATCCCTGCCTTACCAAGTACCAATATGGAAGAGATTACTGCGGATATAATGAAAAGCAACAGCATTATTATTGGGGCCATGTATTCTCCTATATTTTTATGAAAAATGTTTTCAATGTTGTTTAAAAAAATTGAAATGATGAGAATATAAGC
>CAYRRO010000034.1:2681-5201 GCA_964426685.1 uncultured Candidatus Saccharibacteria bacterium | reverse complement strand
TGGTCGGGGTGACAGGACTCGAACCTGCGACCTCACGGTCCCAAACCGCGCACTCTAGCCAACTGAGCTACACCCCGAAGCGAACAATGTGAGCGCAGGGCGTGTAAGAGAGAGCGCAGGTTCTTTGAACCGAGCAAGCTCTTCCACCCCTAAGAAAGTTATTGTACAACAATAAACTTAAAGTTTCTCTCCGTAAAGTACAAAAATTAAATCAGAAAGTATTGTTTCAAAGGATTCTGATTCGTATACCAATCTTTTATTGTGAACCATATCTACCACATGAATTTTAATTGTGTAGGTGCATGTTTCCGACACGCTACACTCAGTGGTATGCGGGTCTTTTTTATTTATATTTCTTGAAAATTCAGAAATCACAAATACGTCGTTATCCAAAAAGTAGGCCCTATCGAAGTAACAATTACCCTTTATAGAACAATCTAAAACTCTTGCGTCTAGAATTTTATCTTCCTTTAATCCATACAGTCTGACCTCGTTAGCCATAACTTCACCTCTGGGGATGTTTCTAAAGTCGACAAAGACTCTGCCGTTGGGGTTAAATATTACCTTTTCAACATCCTTGTGTTCTTGTATCGTTTTTTCATATAATTCCATTTGTTTCGGATCATCCGAAGAGTAAACGTTCATCCACGTGGTGTTATATATTTCATTTTCTTCTTTCAGTCTAAATTCATCAGCTTCTAATTCAAAATCATGATTTTTAATATTTGTAATCCATCTTTGAAAAAGCCTGTCTTGTTCCACTTTTGCTGGGAGTTTTGATCTGTCGATAGAGGCTTGTTGCTTAATATTTAAGAAAACACCCCCGGCAACAGATAAAAGTATTATGGTTACGAGTATCTTATCAAAGCTTCTTTTCATAAGGATATTTTACCTCAAATGGCAAAAAATAATTAATATTGTAATATAATACCTTTATGAGCAGGTTATTTTTATTTCTCAAAAAAAACATCTCACTTCTCGAGATTATTTTTGTTGCTTTGTTGGTTTTATTTTTACCCCTTATCAGTAAAGTTAATTTTATGCAAAACGATGACTGGAATCGTACAACCAGCGTTGTAAGATTTTTATCAGGAGACGCTTCTTTACTCCAAGTTACGTCTACAACTTTTTACGCACAAGGTATTTTGGGTTTTTTGTTTTCAACGATATTTGGATGGCAGAGACTTCCTTACCTAACCTTTATAATTTCAGTTTTAAATTTTTATCTTTTTGCGAAAATTTTGTCCGACCACTTTAATCAATCAAAAATAAAGTCTTCATTAATCTCCTTGGTTTTTTTCTTTACTCCGCTCCATATTTACTCGTCTATCGGTTTTATGACAGAAAATTACACAATGTTTTTTATGTTAATTGCAATTTACTTTTTACATAGTTACGAAAAAACTCATCAGAAAAAGGATTTTTTAATATTTAATTTAGCCGGGATTATATCTTTTTTTACTAAGCAAAACGGTATTATTATAAATTTTGCTTACATTCCTTATCTTCTTTTTAAAAAAAGGTATAAAGAAGCCTTTGTTCAGGCTTTTGTAATAGGCCTTCTCTTTTCTTATTATTTCTTTTTATTTCCAAGAACCGAGGGAATGCTTGACAAGGGTTTTATTTACGAAAATTTCAGTGACTGGAAGTATGCTTACTCTTTAATTTACGGAATAATTCTTGTTTCTTTCTCATTTGTTCTTCCTTTTGTGTTTAATTTTGTTTATGAGGTGTTAGTTAAAAATAAAAAGAAGCTTTTATTATCTTTATTTATATTTATTTCTGCAGGAATTTTATTTTTCTTTCTAAACAAATTTTTCGTTCCGGGAAAGATTTCATGGGAAGAGTATCCATATTTTGAAAATACATTTGAAAGAACGGGTTTTTTCCCAAGATCGATTATGGGCACGAAATACTATTTTAAATGGAACTACGACATTTTTAGATATTGGGATTTGGGTTCAAAAATTATTTTGGCTATGTTCATTCCCGCTTTTATTATTAGTAAAAAAAAGTTGATAAATATTTATTCCATTTCAGCAGTTGGTTATTTAATCTTAATGGTATTCACGGAGGTATTTTTTGATCGATATATTCTTCCCTTGATTCCTATTTTAATTTTGTTTTTTATGGGCTTGTACGATGAGGTTAAAAACACTGATTTTATTAAAAATTTGGTCTTAGTTGGGTTTTTTGTTATTACAACATTTGTATCCGTCCAAATGGCTAATGATTTTGTCATTACTAATAATTATATTTGGGGAAGAAGTGAAAGTTTGGTTAAAGAAGGAATTGAACCTGAAAGTATAAAAGCTACTATGGCTTGGCAGAAGTTACACGGTTTAAATGAAAATCCGGAATTTTTCTTTTCTTTCAGTAGTCCGGAAACAGAACCTGAGTATTTAAAAAAATATTCTTTGTTTGAAGAGAAAAATTTAGGTTTTAGAGGAAGTGCTTTTGTGAATCCTGTAGTATATCTTTATAAAGCTAATTAAGTAGTGGTGCCCGGGGCGGGAGTCG
>CAYRRO010000034.1:1523-2581 GCA_964426685.1 uncultured Candidatus Saccharibacteria bacterium | reverse complement strand
TTGGCGCGCCTGGAGGGAGTCGAACCCCCGACCTTTTCCTTAGAAGGGAACTGCTCTATCCACTGAGCTACAGGCGCACGTAATTTTATTTTCACTTTACACCGGTAGCTTTAGAAGGGAGCTGCTCTTGGATAGATGCTATAGTACGAAGTACTATGGCTCTATCGCAAGGTTCTCCGCCGAAGGCGGAGGTTCTTATCCACTGAGCTACAGGCGCATGTTTGTAATTTTTAAAGTCCTTAATTACGTCGTGATACTACCACAATCCGTAATATTTTAGTAGATTTTACACCATAAATCTACCGTTAAAACTATTCAAAAATCTTTTCAACTATCTCTTTTATCTCCTTATGGGGCATTTTAATTTTTCTTGGTACAGTAACAAGCGCTACAACAGAAAAAAATATTAATATTTCGCCTGCTGCTATAAAGGAATCTTTAAAATTTCCATCTTTTGAAACTATACCAAAAAATATAGGCCCTAAAACATAGGCGATATTTTGAGAAATTTGACCGATGCTTACCATATTATTTCCGTCTCCGTCTAATCTTGTAATATAGTCTTCAAAAGTAGCGTAAATAAGAATAAAAGCTATCCCCGACATAAAGGCAATCAAAAAAACCATTCCAAGTATCAAATAAATATTTTCTAAAAGAGAAATACAAATTAGTAAAATACCCGCAAAAATACCTGCAATAAAAGCCGTTCTCTTTTTACCTAAATGAGAATATATTCTTGGCGCGGTTATTCCCGTTAATATTGCGGGAAGACCGTACATAGTTAAAAACAATCCCCCTGCGGGGTTTTCCAGCCTTAGAGATTCGGAAAAAAGTACTCCTATGGTCCAAAAAGAGGCATCTAAAAGTGTTAGTGCAAAAGAAAATGTTACCAAAGGCCAAATTTTTCTTGTAAGTACGTGTGTGACTTTTACTTCATCAAAAAGAGATCTAATTTGCCTTTCAATATTTATATCAAATTTATTTTTACCGTATCTAATTTCAAACAAAAAAAATAAAACTAACGCCAGAGAAGTAACTAATAATGCAAATAACAATGA
>CAYRRO010000034.1:0-1423 GCA_964426685.1 uncultured Candidatus Saccharibacteria bacterium | reverse complement strand
ATAATAGAAAAAAATATCAGCGGGGAGAATATTCTAAATTTTCTTTTGGGCAGTAATTCCACTAATTAATAATACAACAACAACGTGCAAAATTTCTATTATTGATTTAATAGGATTGTTTACTCTTAAGGGTTTTTAATCCATATCGGAATCGAAATCGTCAAAGCTTGATTTTGAATCTGTTTCAGAGTCATCAAAATCACCGAATCCGTTTTCCAGTTCTGAGATATAGTCTACTTCTTTAATTCTCGCAGCCTTTTCAGCTTTATTAATTCCAAGTGCATCCTGAACATCTTCGGGTAATGCTTCGTCCTCAACAACACTTTCTGTGTCAGCGTGTTCCTCCAAAATATCTGTATCTTCGATCGAATCAATTTTTTGTTTTTTATTAGTTTTATTTTTTTCTTTAGGCATATTTGTTTAAAATTATTCAAAATATTACATTAGTGTAATACAATATTTATATGAATGAATCAAGTACCATTTTTGATGTTGTAATATTAGGTAGCGGGCCCTCGGGATTGACCGCGGCCCTGTATACTTCCCGAGCTTTTTTAAAGACACTGGTTTTAGGTGGAAATCCTCCAGGGGGTCAGTTAACTATTACCACAAAAGTAGAAAATTTCCCGGGTTTTCCTAATGGTGTTTTGGGTACCGAGCTTATTTCTAATACTAGAAAGCAGGTCGAAAATAACGGTGCTAAATTAGTTGATGAAAATGTAGTAAAAATCTCCGGCTCGTTTGAGGAGAATTTTACTGTCGAAACAGATGCCGGGAATATTTATAAAACCCGTACTATAATTATTGCTACCGGATCGTCGGCTAAGTGGTTAGGTTTGGAAAGCGAGAAAAAATACATTGGGAAGGGTGTTTGTGCGTGTGCAACCTGTGATGGATTTTTTTATAAACATAGGGTGGTCGCTGTAGTTGGGGGTGGGGATTCCGCCATGGAAGAGTCTACTTTTTTAACAAGATTTGCTGACAAGGTATATGTAATAGTTAGAAAAGGAAAAAACGATTTAAGAGCTAGTAAGTTTATGCAAAAGAAGGCTTTTGACGACCCTAAGATTGAATTTATTTTCAATTCTGTAGTAAAAGAAGTACTTGGAAACGATGTTGTTACGGGTATTAAAATTGCAACAAAAAATCAAAACGATAGCGTTGAAACGGAGGAAGAATCTATTTTAAAAATAGACGGTTTGTTTGTAGCTATTGGACACCAACCTAACACAAAATTTTTAGAAGGTTTAGTTGATTTGGATGAAAAAGGCTATGTAAAGATGTTTGAAAATCATAAAACATCCAGGGAAGGTATTTTCGTCTCCGGTGATGTTCACGACCATGTTTACAGGCAAGCAATTAGTGCCGCAGGTTACGGATGCCAGGCTGCAATTGATGTGACAAGGTTTTTATCGGACCACGG
>CAYRRO010000033.1:0-5395 GCA_964426685.1 uncultured Candidatus Saccharibacteria bacterium | reverse complement strand
CCTGTTGTAAGTCAAGTTTCCGGTGGGGGAAATTACATGACAGTAGATACAGAAAGAGGAAAATTTGGTGTTTATTTAATTAAGGTAGCACTTTCAGAAGTTAAAGTGATTACGGCCTCTGCAAACGGTGATGACTGCAAAGATAGTTGTCCTACGAAGACTTTGGCAGAACATGTCAAGGATAATGGGGGTTTTGCGGGAATGAACGGAGCGTATTTCTGTCCGCCTGATTATTCTTCTTGTTCGGGGAAAGTAAATTCAAGTGATTATGCTTTTTATAAATCAAGCTCTGGTAAGTGGTTAAATAAAGGAGCTTTGTCATGGGGTGACACAGGACTTGCTACATTTAACGGGAGCAGTGCAAAATTTTATAAAAAATCATCGGATTATGGCGGTGGCTCCGTTACTGCAGGAATTTCAAATTATCCTACACTTTTAAACGGGGGAGACGTGGTTATAAATTCAGATAAACTTACTTCTTACCAAAAAGATGTAAAGGGAGCTCGAGGTGCGATTGGAGTGGGTGATTCTAATTTGTATTTAGCAATAATCTCTAATGCTACTGTGGTGGATGCTGCCTATGTTATGAAAGCTTTAGGTGCTAAAGATGCTCTTAATCTGGACGGCGGTGGTAGTTCCGCTCTTTATTTAAATGGTTCTTATTTAGTTGGTCCGGGGAGAAGTCTGCCAAACGCAGTAGTTTTAGTTAAATAAGAGGGCTCAGCCCGTCCCGGGCTGAGCCTGGAAATTATCATGAAAAAATCTTACAAAACAGGAATTAGTTTTGGATTGGTTTCGGGGGTTTTAACAACCCTAGGTCTTCTGATTGGCCTTGCAGTAAGTACGCAGTCCAAAGTTGCAGTTATAGGTGGTATTTTAACTATTGCCATTGCTGATGCACTTTCCGATTCGTTCGGAGTACATTTGTCACAGGAATCTTCCGGTGATAATACTCACAGGGAGGTTTGGGAAGCAACTTTCGCAACATTTTTATCTAAGTTTCTTTTCGCTTTAACTTTTTTAATACCGGTTTCATTTTTCAGTATCAAACTAGCTTTAATAGTTAGTGTTATCTGGGGATTAGTTTTAATAAGTGTTTTAAGTTTAGTTATTACAGATAATGGGGAAGACGGGAAAGATAAAAAGTTGGCTGTTATAGCTGAGCATTTGTCACTTTTTTTGTTGATTGTGGTGCTGTCCTATCTTGTTGGTTTTTTTATTGAGAAATATATCTGAATTTTCCGTGTTAAAATTAGAGAGAATTTTTGACCGTTTTGTTCGCTTCGGGGTGTAAGAGCTTGCTCGGTTCAAAGAACCTGCGCTTCCTCGTACATCCCTCCTCGTGATCTTTCAGATCACATCGTCGGGGTGTAGCTCAGTTGGTAGAGTGCACGGTTCGGGACCGTGAGGTCGTCCGTTCGAATCGGATCACCCCGACCATTTTTAAATTACTCAAATTAATCGCCTCTGACTTACTTATTTATCTTGTTTAATAAAAAATTTCTCTTATTAGTTTTTTTGGAGTAGGAGGGGTTTTTAAAAAAGTCTCTATAACACAAAGAAGTCCTCGATAAATCGTGGACTTCTTAGTACCAATGTTATTGCTAACATTGGTAGGAGTTATATTACAGAAAAATAAATATTTGTCAACACCTTTTTTCAACTTCTTTTGAAGTATTTTTTCCACAAATATTTTATCTATGTATCAACAAAAACATTAACTTCCACACCAATTTATTCAAAAGATAGTTAATAAATGTATAATTCCTATATGAGTTTTTTTAAAAGAAAAAAGATTATTACACTCCCCAACGTTTTAATTTTTTCCGGACTCTTTTTTTTATTAATGTCTTTCGGCCCTCTAATTTTCCAGGAGATTTGGTATTTTATAAAAGATATGAAAAATCAGGAGTACTCTTTGGATACAGATAGTGGGGAAGAGTATAGCGTTTTTGGGAGCCTGTTGACTAAAAGTACCACTTTGAAAATTAAACCTATTAACGAGGATTTTTCAATTATTATCGAGAAGATTGGTGTTAACGCTCCAATTGTACCCGACGTTTCTATTACCGATGAGAAGGTTTATAAAAAAGCCCTGGAGACCGGGGTGGCGCACGCAATATCTTCTGATTACCCCACAACAGCACCGAGTAATGTTTATTTGTTTGCCCACGCCTCTTTAAATTTTTGGGATCTTGGAAAATACGCGACTGTTTTTAATTTACTAAGAAAATTAGATCTTAAAGATAAAATTAATATTTTTTATCAAGGCGATAGGTATGTATATGAAGTGGTGAATAAAGAAGTTGTTAAAGGTTGGAACACAACTTCGATAACAAGACCTGTTTTAGAGCCAATTTTGACTCTTCAAACGTGCGATCCTCCGGGTACTACTATAAACAGATTTGTTTTGACAGCTAAGCTGTTAGAAAAAATAGAGAAGTAGCGGGGTAGGTTTAAGTGTATTGGGTAAAAATAATTATATAAAAAAATAATCTCACAGAGTTACACACCGGCAGCAGTTACAACAAAAAAGATAATCTCAAAGTTTTAAATTAGATTTCTTATCTTATACTGACAGTATATAAATCGGTTTGTTCTCCGGATTTAAAAGAAGTTAAAATCATTACTTTTTCTCCTCCGGGAGAACTAAAAGCTATATCTGAGTAGAGAGTGTTGTTATAAATTTCAGTTTTGTTAGTGCCGTCAATTCTAATAAGACTGACTGTTCCCCTTTTCTCATTTTCAACGTCACCTTCTACCATTACAAAATGAAAGCTGTCCGCGTACCAGTTTATTTTCGGTTGAGGGGAGTCTATATCGGTGGATAGCACCAGCGATTCGGTTTTTTCACCTATAGGAAGTGGTATTTCAAAATTGTATACCCAGTACTCAAGCTTATTTCCGCTTTGCTTGGTGTACAAAAACTTTTTCTCATCCGGTGCCCAGTAGGCATCTTTTGACAAAGCTTTGTCCACAATTTCTTCAGGAATTTTTACCATAGAGTTATCTATAAAAAGTTTTCTTTTTTCATTTTGTTCTTCTGCCCATTCTTCTAAAATATCTTCCGATTTTAAAGTAGTTTGAGCAGTTTTAGAGTCAATATCTACTATATAAAAAGTATCTTTAAGTGATTTAACCAAAAAACTTTTCTCATCGGGTGACCACATTATTTCCCCTCCATCTGAGTATGTTGTGTAGGTGGTATCTTCTATTATTACGGTAGGATTTGTCCTAAAAAGACCTAAATTTACGCCTGTCAAGGGTATTACCCAAATGCCCGGTTTTTCACTATCAGTTGAAAAATATGCCAATTTAGTCAAGGACGGTGATACCGATGGGTATTTTGCTCCCGTGTTTGTTAGAGGTTCCAGCCTCGGGCTTTGAGAAACAAGAACTGCGGTTATGTCGGTAACGAGTTGTTCATAAACCTCAATATTTTTAACCCACTCGTTAAAACCTTTTTTTATAATTTTTAATTCGTGTATTCCCGGTGTAATGCCTGCTACAGTATCGTCCGTAGCAGTTCTTATCTTTCCATCTATATAAACAGAAGCTCTATCAGGTATAGATTTGACTCCAATCATTCCTGTTTTTTCAACATCAATAGTACCTTTTTCTTCGTCTCTGCTTAATCTGTAACCCGAGGTGTATAAATAGAGTAGTGTAGATATGCCTACAATTACTAAAAGTGTAAGTAATGTTTCTATGTAGCCCAATTTTTTAAACTTAAATTTTTTGTCAGTTTTTTTAGTGGTCATATTCCCTAATTTTATCACAATATTATTAAGGTATAATTGTTTTATGATTTCTATAAAAATATTGGGCGTAAGAGTTGATTTCGGGCTTAATATGAGTAAAGCCTTGGATATAATTGAAAATAATTTGTTGAAGGATGGGGGGAGTCACATAGTTTGTACCACGAACCCTGAGTTTGTTATAGATGCCCAGGAAGATCCTGATTTTAAAAAAATAATAAACGAGTCTTCGTTGTCAGTTCCGGATGGAATAGGTGTTATTTTTGCGAAAAATTATTTAAATACCTTAGTTAATCTGAAAAGGAATTTTTTATTTCCTTTAGTAGCTTTTATTAAGGGTATTGGTGTTGGAATTTCGTCGTTTTTGAATAAAGGAAATTTGAGAGAAGAAAGAATTTCCGGTGTAGATTTAACATATGAAATTTGTAATCTTTCTTCCAAAAAAGGTTACTCAATTTTTTTCCTTGGGGGAAGGGCAAAAAACGCCGTCGGCAATTTCATTGATGAGGGTGATAAGGATATGTCAAATAAAGCAGCAGACATTATGAGAGAGAAATACCCCGGGGTAAATATTGTAGGCGCGACATCTTCATTTAGTCGGGGAAAAGAAGATGATGAAAAAACAGTTGAATATATAAAAAAAATAATGGAAGAAAAAGGTATAAATAAAATAGACTTTCTTTTTGTTGCATATAATCACGTACATCAAGAAAAATGGATAATAAGAAATAAGGATAAAATACCTGCAAAAGTATCAATAGGTTGTGGCGGGACTTTTGATTTTATTGTTGGAAATTGCAGTCTTCCGCCTACTATTTATGTAAAATACAACTTAGGGTGGTTATACAGACTTATAAAACAGCCATGGCGTTTAAAAAGAATAATAAAAGCTTTTCCTATATTTCCTATGAAAGTTTATTTAGAATCTATAGGTATTAGCTGTAACAAGGCACAAAAGAAATAATATTACGCTAATTAGTATAATGGTCATTTATTGACATATAACTGTTAAGGTGTTTTCATTTTAGTATGATAAAAATTGAAAATAAACTTTATAGCTCCACTGAAGTTGCAGAGATCTTGGGCGTAAGTCTTAGATCAGTTTATAGATATTTAGAGGAAGGTAAATTACAAGCCGAGGTAAAAACAGCTACCGGAAGACATAGATTTACCAGACAGAATATCGTTGATTTCTTATACCCGTCCGGAATGCCTGAAGATGAAATGGTAGAACAGAGAATAGCAACCCCTCAAAAAGAAGAGGTTAAGATGCCTGCTGTTGAAGAGAAGGTTGAGGCCGAAGTCGCACCTAAAGTTTCTATACAAGAACCAATAAGAGAACCCGAGGTTCTTACACCGGTAGCTCCGCAACCTAAAATGGAAGTTGAAACTCAAAAAGTTGAAGTAGAAAAAGAGGACGATCAGGTAGATTGGTTAGCAAAATTTAGAGAAGCCGCTAAGAAATTTGAAGAAACCACAGAGCAATTTTCAGGTCTTGGGGACATTGCACCAAAACCCGAAGAGATAATTCCTGAGATGCCAAAGAAGGAAATATATTTTTACAGAAGCAGGTTAGGTGGCTTAAAAGACGTAGCTCAAAATATTGACAAAACTTCCAAAAATTCAGGATTAGATTA
>CAYRRO010000032.1:0-5442 GCA_964426685.1 uncultured Candidatus Saccharibacteria bacterium | reverse complement strand
CCCAAACAAAAATCTAAGTGTGGAAGATCTTTCAGAAGGATATATATTTAGAATATCTGTTTTTTCAACAGCACTAAGACAAATAGATGAAATAGCTCAAGTTAAAAAAGAAGCATTTGTTTCTTCCTGTCCAAAAGCGGCAAGTTTAACAGAAACAGAAATTAGTTACGTTAATGGTGTTGAGGGAAGATCTTTTGAAGTAAAAAATTGTGGGTCGGATTTTAAAGTCACATACGTAGTGAAAAATGGGTTAAATTACGAATTCTCTCAAATTTTTAAGGGGGATTTAGGTTACAGACAGGCATACAAGGCTGAAACTGAAAATATAATGGATTCTATAAAATTTTACCCTGACGAAATAATTGATCCGGGTCCATTAGAAACTTACCAAAACGAATCAATAGGTTTTTCATTTGATTTCCCAAGAAACTTAAGCAAAGATTGTTGTAATGCTTCCGGGCCTGTATCAAATAAATTCACCGCATTAATAAGTTTGGGAGATGCTGATACATACGTAAATGAAAATAATTTTGACGCTTTTACAGTGTATTCGGATGTTATGGAAATAAACGATTTCTACAGTTACATAGAAAATCAAAAAAAGCTACTGATAGATGATTACATAATAACGAGAGGGGAAAAACCAAAGGCTGAGATTAGAGAAATTATGGTCGGAGATAGAAAAGCTACTATGTTAAGAGGATACTCGTGGCGAGGAAATGACTTAATATATATAGATTTGTATGGGAAAAGACTTCCAGGATACGCACTTATAATATCAATAAAAAATATATCGGGAGATAGCTTTGAAAATATTGTTACAGAGATACTCAGATCGTTTAAGTTTTATTAATCGATTATTTTTTATCTTTTACATAAATCGTTTCCGCCTGATTTTTTACTCATTTCAGAACGTTACTTGTACTATGAAGTTTGAACAATAATATGTTTTATGATAACTTATAGTCAATTACGGAAGGGGCGGAGACGAAATAATGTGTGTTTTGAATGATTTTAAAATATAAGAGATAGAAAAGGAGAAGAAAATGGAAGTTTTGATAATTCTTATTCTAAGCGCAGTTATCCTGGCGGCTGTGTGTGCAGTTGGAGTTGTCGTTGAGGTGTTTTGGAAAATCATAGACCCATCTCATAAAATCTTTTCGGGTGAATTCTGGAAATTTAAGTGGTTAAAAAGTCTCTTGGAAAGTTCCGGTCAAACATCCCACTTTAACGAAACCGAATTTGATCGAAAGTGGGAAGCAGACCGAAGAAGCGAAAAAGCCTACGATGATTATAAAAGCTACCGCGGTATGGGCATGAGCAGCGAAGATATTGACGATAGGATGAGGTACGATGGTTACTCAAAAGACGAGCGCGACAGCGCATCTTATAAGTACAACAAAAGTTGGTAACTACTAAATCTTAACAATAAGTTCAACGATTGTCTTTACAAAGTTCAAAAGAGTTTAACACCAAACTGAAACCGGAGATATTTAAAAATACCTCCGGTTTTTTTATTTACTTTGACAAAACATGTGCCAATCCTTCGGACTGACGCCAATTTTTATGGTGACCCCACGGGGAATAAGAGCTTGCTCGCTCGTTTTACTCGCTGCGCTTCCTCTTAAAATTTATTTCATAAATTTAATGAACCAGTTCGCTTCGCTCATCTGCTCTTCACTTCTCATAGGATTATCATGAACAGAACCACCACCTCGTTACACTTGGTGGTGAACCTGTTCATGGTGACCCCACGGGGAATTTTGCTTCGCAAAGCAATTGCTCCACTTTGTTACGCAATAGTCGAACAACGCTAAAGCTCGTACGTCCCCAAGCGAGATCATAAACAAAAGTTCGCAAGTATCTAAAGACACTTGCGAACCTTCGTTGGTGACCCCACGGGGAATCGAACCCCGATTTACGGAATGAGAATCCGCCGTCCTGGCCGTTAGACGATGGGGCCATTTTCACCGATTATTTTACCAAAAACACAAGATATAACCAAACACATTTTGTTAAAAACAGCTAAAAAAGTATAATGTTAGTAATGTTAAAAAAACCTTTGGCACTAATCATAAGTCTCTTAATATTAGTCGGACTGTTTTCATTAACTTATTTATATTTTTCAAGATATCAGCCTAAGGCATTAAAAAAAGTTGCTGAGGTAAAAGGTTTAAGAAATATAAACACCGATGACTTTCCTTACCCTGCAGATGCAGTAAAAATAGGAACAAATAAAACTTTAAACACTACTCAAACTACATTCACAACTCAGGGGAATTTAGAAGATACGGTTGAGTTTTATAAAAAATTTTATACTCAAAAAAATTGGAATAACATAAATGAAAAATCATCTGACGGAACCGTGATGATATCTTTTAGAAAAGAAGAGGAGACGGTTAACATAGTTCTTACAACTGAAGAAAAAGACGGGACGATTGTAAGTTTAGAATCCGTAAAAGATTAAATTATTCTTTTGTACCTACTTTATAAACGGCTCTCCAGGGTTGGTACTTACTTGTAAAAGTGTCGTTATACAAAACTTCATCTCCCTTTTTTACGGTTCTTGTGAAGGTTGAAGTGGCACCCCACACAGCATAATCAACCTGCTGAACTGTTCCTTTTGGTAACGTGGGATCATCCTCATACACAGGTTCGGGCGGAGGTGCCTGACCTGATATTACCGGATCGGAAATTTCCACCTTTCTTCCATCAAGAGTCCCGTAAAGTTTAAATGTCAAACTGTCCTCTTCTATGTTTGCGTAAGCTTGAACTAAAATATAAGCCTCTGTGTCATTTTTAAATTTAAAATCCCAAGACGGTTGAAAAATAGCGGCATCAAATCCTACAGGTAAATCCTGTTCGTAATAACCTACCCTGTAAGCGTGGGGGTAACGGGATATCACCGGAAGCCCGGAGTTTAAAACAGCTCTAAATAAAGTAGTTGAAGTTTGACAAACTCCCCCGCCCTCCCCAAGAACAGTCCTGCCTCCTTTTATTATGTAAGCAGACTGAAAACCATGTTGATAATCTATCGGACCGACGGAATCATTCATTGAATATATTGCTCCCGGAGGAACGAGAACCCCGCTGGTATTTTCAGCTGCCAAAGTTAAATTATGAACTCTGCTTTTTATAGAACCTGCATAATGAGAAGTTCCCTCACCTACCAAAGCAACGATACCGTACTTACTTTTATCATTAGAGTCCGTTACAACATTTACCGTTAAGGTAACTGCTTCCCTATTGTTAAAAATTGAAGAATGTAAATCATTTTTAAATTTATTTTCATCCAACTCCTTACCCTCAGAAATAATTTTAAATTCAGTAACTTTGTTGCCGTCGGTTGAAATCACCTTGCCTCTGGGGGATTGATTTACCTCCAAAGCTAAATCCATTGATAATTTTTTTAACTCACTTTCATTAAGTCTAAGCTTAACTTTAGCATCCTCGTCATCCTTATAAATCTCAATCAGACTTAAAATCTTATCTGAATCCAATATCCATCTCTTATCACCAAAATCGATCTCCAAATCTTTTGAAATTATTCCCTCAACAATACTTAAAAAGTTATCAGCGTCAGATTTTTTTATCTCTGGTTCCACTACTTCCACGGGAATATCAAATTCAGAATAATTTAAATTATCAAAAGACGAAATTATTTTTTCGTAAAACTCCTCCTCTAATATTTTTAACCCTTCAAAAGATTCTGAAGCACCTAAAGTTTCGTCTGTTTTTATAAAAGCAGAGTTTTTTGGTTCTACATTTATTTCATTTTTTACAACGGATATTTTAATCCCTAAGGAATCCTCGTCATAAGTATAGGAGGCGGGAATGTTTATATTTTTAAACAAGCCTACTATTTTATCTTTTGTATCAACAAAAAAATTTCTTGATCTACCAACTTCAAAAGCTGAAACAACGGAGCTTTCCCAATCATATTCAAGCTCTATATCGTCTCCCTTAACGAGAAATATATTAGAACCTTCTTTAAACGAGAGGTCTTTTGAAATATGGGCTTCTTTTTCTCGTAAAGATTCTTCAGCCTTATCAAAGGTCATACTACCAACGTTAATTCCTGCCACCGTAACACCGGGGATAATTCTTTTTCCGTAATATAAATTATAGAAAATGGAAACAATTAAAATTAGATAAAAAGAATATACGTAAGGTTTAATTTTCCCAATGTTAATGTTTTTAAAAATATTGAAAAACGAAAGATTAGTCACTTTTTTCAGGGGATTCATTATTTTTATTATCCTTAATGAACGGAATTTTAGGCTTTGAGAATTTACCGATCAAAAACTTTTCAGGAAACTTATCCATATCAACCGTAAAATCCGCCTCGTTAAGAAGTTTGCTCGAGCATGTTTTCCCAAAAGCAATAACTTCGGTCCTAACACCCTGACTTCTTGCGTACTCTAAAAGCTCAGTGTAGTCACCATCACCGGAAACTAAAACCATCGCATCCATTTTTGGAACCATTCTCACAACATCCATGCACAACCCAACATCCCAATCTCCTTTTTTAGAACCACCTAGAAATACCTGGAGGTCTTTTTCTTTAACTTCGTAGCCGATTTTTTGGAGAGCTTCAAAAAAATCTTTTTCAGCTCCAACATCAGCTCTAATTACATATGAAAAAGCCCTAACTAATCTTCTTCCTGCCACTCCGGTAGAAAGTATTTTCCCAAAATCTACCTTTGCTCCGTAGAGATTCTTTGCGGAATAATACATATTTTGTACATCCACAAATACCCCTACTCGTTGTTCTTTATGTTGTGCGGGTACCATACGACTATTGTATATTGAAAATTAACGAATATAAAGAGGAGGTTTCTATTCTATTGATATGGCTTGGACCGGACAAGATGAAGCGGCTTCTTTTATTTTTTCGGGGTCAGTGTTTTCGGCACCTTCCTTTACGAATGCTTTACCTCTCTCCATATCAAAACCAAAAGCTTCGGGAGCGTACATACTACAAGCTCCGCAACCAATACATGTTTCTTCATTTATTTTCACTTTGTTTATTTTTTCTGACATGCAAGTATTTTAACAGGAAATAACTGAAAAAAGGAAGGTTAGATGGTAAAATTGCAAGTGATTGTTGGAGATTATTGGGGGATCGTCTAATGGGAAGAACCGTCTCGCTTCGCTCGAGAACCTTGCGATTAGACTCACTCAGTTTAGAATCTTTTGTTGTATTTTTTGAAAAGTTAATATTTATTTTCTTGTTATATCTTTGGGGGATCGTCTAATGGGAAGAACCGTCTCGCTTCGCTCGAGAACCTTGCGATTAGACTCACTCAGTTTAGAATCTTTTGTTGTATTTTTTGAAAAGTTAATATTTATTTTCTTGTTATATCGTTGGGGGATCGTCTAATGGTAGGACATCGCACTCTGGATGCGGTAATTGGGGTTCGAATCCCTGTCCCCCAGCCA
>CAYRRO010000031.1:0-5460 GCA_964426685.1 uncultured Candidatus Saccharibacteria bacterium | reverse complement strand
GATCAAACGTAGTTATACTTTTTAAATATTCATAAGGAATAGGCACCAAACTCAAATATTTTAGTTCGTTTTTACTCATCGTGTCACCAAAAACGTAATTTGATATGTTTATTGTATACCCAGTACCATCTCCGTACGGCGGGATTAGATAAAAATATGTCCCAACATCAGTGTTTTCAGGAAGTGAAACTTCAATATCACAACGTTTAGAATATTCATTCGTTAAACAAATTCTTAAAGGCACACCACTTATATAAGTCGCTCTTATCTCAAGAACATAACCGTTTTTATGTGATGCCAGAGGAAATGCATAAGAATCACACAAAGAAACCTCTGTTGAGTTAAAAAGAACACCGCTTCCTGTATCCACAAAATTCGAGTCTTCTAAACCACGTCCTAACTGGCAAGCTCTCCTGTTACCCTCAATCTCTGAAGGTTCTACAGTTAAATAATCTTTTTTATCAAAAGACAAATACCCTTTTACATTAATATTTGAACTATCGTAATTAACCGAATCTTTAGACACCTCATCCATTAGAAACACACTTACATCAGTGTACTGTCTACTCTGCTCTGACTCTTTGTTTCTTGCGTCTGCAAAAAACCTAAGATCGTAGTCATTAACATTTTTTGTTAATTCTGAAACAAAATATTCACTACCTACTAATTTGTTAACACAAAGACCTGATTTATTGTCTAACATACAAAAATCTTGGTAATTTAATCCACCCTCTGTAATATATGTAGTTAAAATAGGACCCTTGTAATCATTTTTTAAAAATTTTGAGATTGAAGAAGTAACACAAGCAATAGTGTTTTTGCCGGAAATCTTAAAACCTGACTCTAATCTTGATAAAGAATAAGAAGCATAAGAACCATAGCCTGAAGCATCGCAGTTTTCTAAATTTGAGTACAAAATTTTATCAATTTCTACTTTCTCGCCCTTTTTATAGATTATAATTTGTGACTCATCTTCCAAAGACGCGGTTGTATTTCCCAAATATCCGGAGCTACTCAGGTTATTAATACTGTAGTAATCTTCATTGAACTTCAGAAAATACTCCGTCCCATCCTCAATAACTAAAGGTACCTTATTTAAAATCTTGTCATCAAATCTTATCTCAACGTAAGTTTTGCCGTCTGGGTACTTTTTTAAAAATAGAGATAAAGTCAAGGCACCTGAATCATCTATAATATTATCCCCATAGGGTAACTTGAAATGGACCGACTTTTCGTCTGAGTGGATTAAATTTGATTCGATATTTTCATTTACAGAATTGAAACCAACGAATTGATGGGATTGGCTTTTTCCGGAGATATAATCTCCGTACTCGGTATAAATAGGGTCGTAATACTCTTTAAACAAGGAATTGCCTGATACATAATGAGAATTATTTGATGATTCGGATATTTCATAATTGCGGTCGGGACGGTACTCGTAGACCTCTAAACCATCCCCAAAATCCTTAGCTAAAGATATAGAATTAATTTTCGAAAGCAATGTCTCAATTTCATTGTGAAACAACACTTTTTCATCCATGCCGGGGGCTAAAACACTCTTATCAAAAAGCAACCACCTTACTTTATATTTTTCTAAATACTCTTTAAGTAATTTCTCATTTTGAGAATATATTGCTGTTGAAATTTCTCTATATGGTTGCTCGTTAGCAATATTCCAACGGTCAAATTCTCTATCAATTAAGGGTTGTTTTATACCAAACCATAAGAAACCAGCGCCTTGGTATCCCACACGATTACCCCAAGAATAAGTAACCCACCCCCAAAAAGAATGTATCGGAAGATGTAAAACCCTACCATATCTGTCATCCTCATCAAAATATTTAAACATCTCAAAATACCTATCGGGTATTTTTACTCTCATTGCCGGATTAATTAAATTACCTTCAAAAGCAGGTAGAGAGAAATATGTAATGCTGAAAGTAATTACGATCAGAACAAAAGCACCGGAGAGTTTCTTAAACAAGCGGTTGAGAAAATTGATGATTGAATAAGAAGCGTAACCAATAAACAAAGCGTATACGTAAATTAAAAATATTGAAAACTTAGTAAAAGGAAATCTAAATAACTCTTTAAATAACGGTATGTTTTCCTGAAAAAACACAAACAAAAACCCAAATGGCGGGTTTACATTTAATATAAAAAATATACTTACAAACCCTATAATGATCCACGGAATTAATTCTTTCTTTCTTTTTATTACGGAAAATATTACTCCCAGTAATATTAAAATTGCCAAAAAATAACCCAGCGCTGAAACAAAAGGTACCTTTAAGTGCATAACCCAAGGTTTTAATAAACTTCCATACGAATCATCATTTGTATAAACCCCCCAATCAAAAAGAAAGTTTTTTAGAATAGAAATATCTTTTATATTTCCATATTTTTTATTAACTAAAAAAGCCTCCTCTGAAAAAAGATGGTGAATTTTTGAAAGAGGGACTTCCCCGCCCTTAACTATTCCGTAATACAAATTAGGAAATAACCAAAATGAGTTTATTAATAAAGTTAAACCAAATATTATTAACCCTCTTCTTAGTGAATTTTTCCTGGAAGGTCTAATCTCTTTATCAGTAAAAAAATCTGTGAGGATCGTTAAAAAAAGATAAATAAACAAAAACATTACATAAACATAAAACAGTGTGGGGGTGTGAGCTTGAGGCGCGCCAAAAAATGTAACAATTGAAAACCAAATCAAATCTTTTCTTTTCCCATCTCTATAAAAGTTGGTTAAAAACATAAATGCCCATCCCAAAAAAGCATATTGAACTAAAAACATTTCAAGAGGAACATTAAAGTGTTGTAAAGTACCTAAGTTTAAAAGATAAAAAAGACCACCAAGAAAAGACCCAATATTAGAAGCAGCGTCGTTAATATTTTTAAAAATTATTCTTTTTAGGAAAAAGAAAACTCCGAGAGGCCCTAAAATCAACATTAAAAAAGCAAAAATGTACCTGATGGTGTTTTTGGCAAAAAAGATGTCTAATATCCAAATAACTAAGACTCTTGGAATTTCCGAAGCGTGTGCCTGAGAAGCAGGAGAACCTAAGCCTTGATGAGATTGCCAAGCTCCTGAAATTATTCTTTTCCAATATATACCGTAGTCAAATTCGGGATGAAGTGTATCCCAACCGGTCAAATATGTCCCGGGTGTGTAATTTTTATAACAGATAAACAGAGTTATTAAAACCAAAATGATTGGAAATATAATCGATGATATTTTTACTCTTAAAATTTTCTTTAGCACATTTTAAGTATAGGTTTTAAGTTAGTTGTTGGCAATGAAAATAGATATGAAAGAACCCAGCATTATCTTTTTAAAAATTAAAAGACTTTGCTGGGTTCAGTAAAACAGAGTTCCTACTGTTTTAATATCAGAGGTAAAAAAACCTGATGGGTTGAGACTTTCGCATACCAGAAATCCCAATTTTTCCCAACGGGATAAATGCTTACTCTGATACGATCTGGATCTCTTGGCCAAGGCATGTGAATAACCACCTCGGCTGTACCTGTCTCATCAGCATCAACACCTATTATCCATTCATTTTGGGCTTCTGAGAACTCTAAAAAAGTGAATGTACCCTTACTGACCCATGGAACTTCGTTTGCACTAGGTCCCATAATATTCATAGAGACATGCACATAAGGTTCTCCGTAAGCCGTTGCTACGACATCGTACTCGTAGCCGGTTAAAACTACTAATGGATCTCGAGGATTTATATCATACCAACCCTCAACTGTGTTAATTCCCCCTCCCATGCACACACCTGGTGGGTAATCATTTGCTGATACAGAGGCCGTGAATACGGTAGCTAAGACCGCTAGGAACACTGCTATATGAAAAAATTTTCTCATTTTTCCTCTTTTCTTTTTGGTTATTATTTTAGTGTGCTAAAGAACTCTGACCAGTATTATACCTCTAAACCCCAACAAAATCAACTATAGGTTAATTTAACCGCGGGCAAGAGAGTTTGAGAGGCATTACTAATTACATTAATTAACGAAATCGGAGGTAAATTCATTTATATCAACGTTATCTTCCCCTACTGACCATTTTACCAAAACAACTTTGTGGCATTTGACCCCCTTACCGCACTTATCCTCGCCTGTTAGTATTTCCTCAATATCTTTTGAGAAATCTTGATTTAAACCTAAAATACTGCAGTAAGAAGATCCAGATTTTGGTAAATTGTGAACATCTAAAGAACTTTCATGTACGGTGTTTTCTATCTGTACCACGTACATAACACCCTTTTCGTAATCTCTCCAAATTTTATCTTGAATTGCAAAGTGACCTGTAAAGAAAACGTAGGTGTGGTTTGGCGATAGTTTTATTGTTTCGACACCGTCATCTATTCCTGCCCCAACTTTGCAACCTTCAGTTGATTCTTCCTTTTTCATTGAAGATGGTTTTTTTCTATAAACAGAAACTATTTCATCCGGTTTTTTAATAAAAACAGAATTATCGGAATCCTTATATATTTCAAAATCCTTAATTTTTTCAAACATACTATTACCTTGCTGTAAATATTCGTTAACTTGTTTTAAAACAGAGTAATTTCTTAAACCCTCAGGACCTAAGTATGACGAGGTTATTACATATTCGGAATCCGTTTCATTAAAAAAGGCCTCAATCCTTTCCACAGAATCAAACAATTCAAATTGAAAATATGGAACCGGCATATACATGTTTTTATACCCCAGCTCTATTCTTACCAGCTCTAACATAGATGCAGACATTTGCTCTGAATCAACAATAACAGCAACTCCCAAAGCCTTCTTTTTATCTTCAGAATCGTTATAAATAAAGGTTAAAACATCGTCGACAGGAGATTTGTAAGGTTTATAGGAATAAAAAGCAGTACCGTAATAATACCAAGCTCTATACCTCGGACCAGTGAAGAAAATACTTAAGGGTTTAAGCAGCGGGTCTTGTGATTCTAATCTAAAGAAACAGAGAAATACTGAAGCAATAAAAATATAAATTACAGTAAATCCTTTTAACCACCTTAATTTAAACCTACCAAAACCTTCTAAAATTAACAAAATATCTGCAATTAAATAGGCAAGTAAAGGTGTCAGAGGAAGTGTGTATCTTAAATTTTTATTACTTATAAAAACAAACAACAGCCACGGAACTAAAATATTAACAAGAATCATTAAACCCTTTTTCCAATTATTTTTTAATTGATGGATTATTGATGTGAAAATTAAAACAAAAGGAAGGAACATTATCTGATGAGATATAGAATTAGAAGGATAATAAAGAATACTTTGCCATAAACTTGTAGGATCATCCGACTCTCCCCCGGAAAATATCTTTACCTGTGCCATTAATTCAATCCAATTAACGTTGTACCAGGGAACTACAAGAATTAAAAAGGCAATCGATCCAATAATTATGTTTCGAATAATTTTTATTTTATTTACTTTATCACTTGA
>CAYRRO010000030.1:0-5649 GCA_964426685.1 uncultured Candidatus Saccharibacteria bacterium | reverse complement strand
AAATACTATGTTGGAATTGAAAATCAGGGGTATGCGAGCCAGTTGCTCGGGAGTTGGTTATCTCCCTTTCCAATTAGTTTTATCGGGGTTTGGCTATCTCCCAGCAAAGGAATTTTAACCTATTCGCCGGTTTTCCTTTTTTCTTTTGTTGGTTTTTATGTAGCCGTAAAAAAAGGATTGAAAGAAAATCTTCAATATCTTTTTTATTTTTTAATCGTCATAATTCATACGCTGGTGATTAGTTTTTGGAAACATTGGTACGGTGGTTATTCCTTTGGTTACAGAATGAGCTCCGATGTTATTCCTTATCTTGTACTTTTAATGGTGCCTTATATCAAATCTTCTTGGTACGATAGAAAACATTTTTGGTTTTCAGCTTTATTTGTTTTTTCAATTTTGGTTCAGGTTTTTGGAATAATATTTTTTGACGGGATTTGGCATGCAGCTTATGATACCGGGTTTAAAAACACTTCTTGGCTCTGGTCGCTAAAAGATTCGGAGCTTATGTTTAACATAAGAAGAGTAATGGTGAAAATGAAAATGTTGCAGAGAGCTTGCCCGGAGTGTCTTCCGCTGGAGGGCTGAGCCTAGGGCTCAGCCCAGGGCTCAGCCTGGGGCTGAGCCCTCTCCAATTTCAATGTATAATAGACCTTAAGTACCGTGTTCGATTCGGTGGCTTCGGGCTGAGCCCGCTTCGCGGGCTCAGCCCTCTACAAAAGCCCTCTACAAAATGACAAACGAAGGACAAAAATACAACATAATCTGCTTTTCAAACCAGCTTTGGGATTTTCCTTTATGGACAAATAAAAGACATGTTATGAGTAGACTCCCTAATCTAGGTCACAATGTTTTATTTGTAGATCCTCCGATAAACACCGGTCGTCTTTTTCTAAAACACATTTTGCAAAAAGAATGGCCTTTAAAACGTCTTCTTACAAAAACAAAAAAAACTGAAGAAGGGGTGACGGTTTTTTCACCTTTAAATGTACACCCATTAAAAGGAATTTCTTCGGTTAAACATGCTCAAAAAATAAACGAAATATCTCAAAAAGTTTTTAAAGACAGCGCCAATGAAAAAACTATTTTATGGATTTATCACGTAGAGATTGAAGGCTTAGAAAATTATTTAAAAAATATTAAGCATGATTTTTTGATTTATGATTGCGTAGATAATTATGAAGGCTTCCCAAAATACAACACACCCGAAAAGAAAAAATGGTTAGTTGAACAGGAGAGACTTTTGGCTTCAAGAGCAAACATTGTTTTTACCACGGCGCCGGGATTGGCAGAAAAACTTAAAAAATTTAATCCCAAAACTTACTTCACTCCAAATGTCGGTGACTATGAAAGATTTTTTGATGCAAAAAACAAGGGTTTTGAAATTCCTGAAGATTTAAAAAATATTTCTCACCCGATTATTGGTTTTACAGGTGCTGTTGATGAGTATAAATTTGATAAAGAACTTTTTAAAAAAATAGCTCGGGACCACCCTTCATATTCTTTTGTAATTATTGGCCCTCTAGCTCTAAAAGATACGGAAGCAAGTAAAAAAAGTTTAGGTTTTGAAAATTTTGATAATGTTTACTTTCTGGGAAGAAAAGATTTCACGGAAATTCCAAGATATATCTCCTTTTTTGACGTGATGACCATCCCTTATCAACTAAACGACTACACAGTCGGCGGTTGTTTTCCCGTTAAATTTTTTGAACCTTTGGCAGCAGGCATACCCCTGGTAGTAACCGACCTTCCTTCTTATTATCCTTTTAATGATGTTTGTTACATTTCCAAAAATTACGATGAGTTTTCAAATAATATAAAAATTGCTTTGGAAGAAAATAGTAGTGAGAAATCAAAAATAAGGATGGAAGTCGCAAAGAAAAATACTTGGGAAGGTAAAATTTCCGCAATGCTTGGTTATATCAATGAGAATATAAAATGAAAATACTTTATGTTTTAAATTCATCAAAATTTGGAGGGATGGAGGTTCACGTTCTTGATCTTGTTAAAGGAATGGTTAAAAAAGGAAATGAAGTTTTTGTTTGGTGTCCTGCGGGGGAGATGTCTGATTTGTATCAAAAAAACGGAGCTGTCGTTTCTAACGAATTTATTTCAAAAGATTTTGATTTTAAATATATAAAAAAACTTAAAAAATTTGTTGAATCCGAAGGAATTGATATTGTACATTCTCACGAACTAAAAGCTGTGGTTAATTCATTACTTGCTTGTAGAAATACAAAAGTAAGGGCTGTCGTAACTCACACTCACACCCCTATCTCAGAGTGGCAAATTAATCCGCTTAAAAAATTACTGGATGTTAAATTGTATTCGTATGTAGTCAACAGGCTTTCAAGTGCGGAGATAGCTCTTACCGAATCAAAGAAAAAAGTTAAAATGAAAGAGGGTATAAAAGAGAAAATTTTGGAAGTTATTCCCAACGGCCTCGACACATCTATTTTTAATATTCCCCCATTGCACAGATTTGAATTTGAAAAAGAAATTAAAAGAAGACACGGGATTCCCGAAGACGCTTTTGTTTTTGGAAATCTCGGCAGAGTTACTCAGGAAAAAGGACACGAAGTTTTAGTTAGAGCGTTTTCAAAATTTTTAAATTCCCAGCTTTTCCGTAAAGAGAAATTGTTTTTATTAATCGTCGGGGGCGGTGCTTTAGAGGAAAAGATTAAAAACTTGGTTAATGAACTTGGTTTAGATAAAAATGTTGTAATAACAGGAAGATTTAATGACGAAGATAAAATAAAATACCTTTCTACGTTTGATGTTTTTGTTTTTCCAACACTTGCTGAGGGTTTTGGGATAGTTCTCATTGAGGCCATGAGTATGGGGTTGCCTGTAATCTGTTCAAACCTTGAAGTTTTAAAGGAAGTTGGGGGAGATTACGTTAAATTTTTTAAGGTATGTGACTATCAGGATTTGTCAGATAAGATGGTTGATGAGTACAATAAAATAGGCAGTGAAAATAAAACCTTAGTGGAAGGCGCAAGAGAGTTTGTTGAAAATAACTATTCCTTGGAGAGCTTTGTAGATAAGTACGATTATTTGTATTTGAAACTAATGGGGGATAAAAAATGAAAGTTTTAATGTTAGGGCGAATCGGTCTGTTGGACGCTCGGGGCGGAGATAGGATTCAGGTGGAAAACACAGCTTCGGAATTAAAAAAACTCGGAGTTGATGTAGATATAAAAACAGATATGAACTTTGAACCAAAAAATTATGACTTGGTTCATATTTTTCAATTAGACTGGACTCCGGAAACTTATTTTTATGCCAAAAAGGTAAAAGAAGCTGGTGTTCCTTTAGTACTTTCCCCAATCCACCACGACGTAAAAGAAGTTAAGAAATTTGATGACGAATTTGTTTTTGATTTTAGAAGAATTTCAAAATTTTTCTTTAGAGACCAATTTAAAAGAGATACGTTTAAAAATGTTTACAGATCCTTATTTGATAGAAGAAAATTTAAACCAACTTTGTACAGTGTTATTCACGGATTCAAAAATATGCAAAGAGAAGTTTTAAAAATGTCTGATGCAGTTTTAGTCCAAACCGTCAGGGAGGCGGAAGATTTAAAAAGAACATTTGACGTAGATTTTAAATGGGAAAAAGTGTTAAACGGAGTAGGGGAGGCTTTTATAAATCCAAAACCTTTTAAGAACCCCTTTGATTTTGAAGATTATATTATGTGCGTCGGTAGGATAGAGCCAAGAAAAAATCAACTCAATGTTATAAAAGGGGTTAAAAAATTTAGGGAAGAAACGGGGCTTGATGTGAAACTTGTTTTAATAGGAAAAGTTAGTCCTTCGAAACATTTTGAATATAATTTTTTAATAAATAAATTGTTGAGAAAACACAAATGGATTATTAGATTGGATAATTCCATAAATTACTCTGATCTTCCTTCTTATTATCACTTTGCGAAGGTTTGTGTATCAGCCAGTTGGTTTGAAACAACAGGTCTAACCAGCTTGGAAGCACTTTACTGCGGTGCCAACACCGTTGCTTCGGGGCCGCGTGCAAAAGAATACCTTGGTAGTTTTGCATCTTTTTGTGTTCCCGACGATGTTGAGTCAATAAAGGAAGCAATAAAAAAAGAGTATTTTGAACCCCGTCCTGTTTTGGATGAAGGGGTAAGAAAAGAATATACTTGGGAAAACGCAGCCGAAAAAACACTTAGTGTATATGAAGATGTTTTATCTTCGAAGGATAAAAAGACTGTTAATAAAAAATTAAAAAGTTCCAAAAAGAAAAAATGAATTACTTATATTTCTTAGTTATATTTTTAATATTTATTTCTTCGTATATTCTTGTTCTAAAGAATTTCAAGTTTTCACTTTACGTTTTGATAGTTTTATCCGTTCTGATGCACAAAGAACTTTTTAGTTTTTATAGGTGGGATTTGATGCCGGCAAGAATATTTATGCTAGCTCTGCTATTTGCAGGAATTACTAGGACGTATCTTTATGTTGTTAAAAGCGGGGGCATCAAATCCCTTCTTCCTTTCATCAAAGATCCTTTTATTCTGACACTTTTAATAATATTTTTCACAAGAGCTTTATCTTTAATATTTTCTAAAAATTTACAGGCAAGCATTTTTCTGCTTGGATTTTTCGCTACAATTGTAGCTTTGGGAATTTATCTTTATCTTACATTTAGAGAAAGCCCGCAGGATTTATTAAAATATCTTAAATTTTTTATATATGTAGTTTTTGCGCTGACCGTTTTTGGTTACTATCAGCTTTTTCATTTTTATCAGACAGAAAAAGTAATTGGAGCTATGTGGCCTGTTCCCGGAAAAGTTCCCAGAGTCGGTTCCTTGTTCTGGGATGTAAATCACTACGGGGCTTTATTATCAGCTTTGACCCCCCTACTTCTGGTATTTTTTGTAAACGCCAAAAATAAAAAAGAGAAATTACTTTATGTGATAATGGCTCTTTCTTTTTCTGCATCTCTTCTTTTAACTAATTCCAGAACCGCGTGGATGCTTGCCGGTTTTTCAGCAGTATTCTTTTTTACAGTTTTGTTAATTAAAAAATTCGGTGCTAAAGGCATTTTATATATTTTCTTGGTGTTGGTTTTAATTACAACCCCGTTTTTGGTTGAATATAGTAAGAAAAAAAGTAATTTTAGAAGGTATGTAAGAGACGCTTTTCACTACAGAATTGATTCTTTTGATTCCCATTTTATGCTTTTGACAGGAGCTTATCAGATTTTTGAAAAATACCCGTACTTGGGTGGTGGTTACGGTTCTTTTTTTGAGCATTTCAGTAAAACAAAGATTGCTCCTAAATTTTTCACCAGAGATACTGCCGCATTAAGTGGAAGAGTGCCCGCACACACTATCTGGGGAGAATCTTTATCTGAAACAGGCATTGTAGGCACTGTACCTTTTGTCTCGTTTTTACTGTTTTCATTTTTATCACCCCTGTATGTATTTTTTAAAAGTACCGACAAGAAAAATGCTTTTATCGGAGGTTTGATGTCCTCTGTAATATTTGGGTGGTACATGGCTGGAATTTTTTATTCCTATAACTCAGAATTTTTCTGGTTATTGATCTTTTCATATTTTATTTGGGGAATAGGTGTAATTGGAAAAGATTGGATTAAAAAAATAGTTCAATATATTTTTGCAAATAAAAG
>CAYRRO010000029.1:0-5739 GCA_964426685.1 uncultured Candidatus Saccharibacteria bacterium | reverse complement strand
TTAATAAAAATATTTGTAAACGGACCTGAAAAAGGTTCTACAACAGCCGGAAATGACGGAATATTTACTTTCAGTGATATAAATTTAAATGTCGGCACAAATACTATCTTTGCAAAATCTTACGATGATAAAGGGAATGAAAGTGAAAGTTCTGAATTTTTAATCATTAACTATGATAAGGACGCTCCAAAAATAACAATAGAAAAGCCAAAGGACGGGGATACAGTTAAAAACTTGGACAAAAGAATAGAAATAGAAGGAAAAATTGATGAAAAAGCAACTATTACAATAAATGATAAAACCGCTATCCAAAAATCAGACCTGTCTTTTAACTATTTTATGTCTGCATCCGAAGGAGATGTAGAAATTAAAATCGAGGTTACTGATATAGCAGGAAATAAATCAACCGAAGAATTTAAAGTTAAGTATGTGAAGGGACAGTAAAAAGTAAACTGTACAAAATAAACATAATCTGAGGGTAAAACAGGCTATTTATAAACTGAGATTCCATTAAAAGACCTATTAAAACGCTTATTATCACAAGCCATCCTAAATACCTTTTTCTCCATACATCATATAAAGGGAACAAAAAAGAGCTCAAATAAAGTAAAAACCCAAACACCCCTGTTGTAGCAAAAACGAAAAGAAGGCTGGAATCGGACCCCGCCCCCGAGTGCATCTCGTCTTGATCGGGAGTTAAAAACCCATAGTCTTCCTGAGCATATCTAAAGGTATTAAAACCGATGCCTGTCCAAAAATTGTCTTTTATAATTTTAGCTGTGTTGCCCCAGGATACGATTCTAAGGGAAGCGGAGTCGGCGGGGTCCGTAGTACCAGAAATCCTCGTCTGAACCCTGGGAATGGCAAAATAAGCCATAAAAGCAGTAAAAAAAGCAATTAATAGTAACAGTCTGGACCTGAAAATTCCGTAGAATAAAACCACTATCCCCAGCATCCCCCAAGCACTTCTTGAAAACGTCAGTATTAAACCGACAACGATAATAATAAGGGAAAAATAATTATAAAAACCTACCTTAGAATTGTTTTTAATTCCTTTGTCGGGAAATATTCTTTCCAATAGAATTGCCACAGATATAACAAAGTAAGCCCCAACAAAATTTGGGTCAAAAAATGTCGACGCCAAACGATTTTTATGGGGATCCCACCCAAGGCTCGGGTCTAAAACCGTAAAATCGGGTAAAATTATCAATTGTACAAATCCCGCAATAGCGATAAAAAGCCCCGACAAAATGAAGACATTTTCAATCTTTTTTTTACTTAATATTTTTTTACCCACCATATTGTAAATAACTACTCCGGCCAACAAATAAGAAAAAAACCTTAGTAGATAAAAAAATCCCGTCAAAATTTTATCTATAGACAATTCAGCGGTGGAAATAAAAAGAGAAATACCCGCAGGCAGTAAAAACAGAATATACAAAAAAGCATATTTAGGTATTTTGAAAGACTTTTTACCTATCAAAAAATAAAAGGTACCCAGCAAAGAAAATAAAATTACACTGATGTCAAAAAGGTAAACACTCACTCCCCCGCTTTTGGATAATACCGACAGCTGATTTAAGCTCAACAATAAAACGGTTACATAAAAGCTAGCTATGAGCATATTTCAACCTCCAAGATTTTCGGGCAAAAATAATCAAAAGGATTAAAACCAAAAGCTCGGAAAGTACAGTTATCCAAGACGCACCGTAAAAAGAATATTTTGGTATGAATATAAAGTTCGCTATTAAATTAAAGGAAAAGCTAACAAAATAAATCCAAGGAAGGTATTTTTGGTAACCTAAGGTAACGATTAACCAAGATAGAGGCGATGTGAGATAAAAAATAAACAGTCCTCCCGAAAGTATATTTAAAACTCCGACGGATTGAAAAAACTCTGCTCCTCCTAATAATTTAATAGACAATGAAGAAAAAATTACACCCAGCAGACCTATTACAATTCCCGACCCTGTAAGAAAATACATAACACGACCAAATGTTTTTCTAAGTTTCTGTTCTCCCTCAATCATATGATTAACTAAAACAGGATATACTGAATTCATAAAGAAAGTTGGAACTACTAACATAACTTCAAAAATTTTGTAGGGTAAGGCGTAAACAGCAACACTCTCGGTATTATTTAAACCGTACGATTCAGGCAATTTTAAAAAAGATAGCATCAGTGCATCTTCCTTAAAACTCATCTGGCTGAACAAAAACATTATTCCAATGGGAAGTGCAGATAAAATAAGGTATTTCCATATTTTTTTATCAAATGAAAAATCCGGCCTCACGCCCATTTTTGTTAAAAAATACATACTTAAAATAAATGTTAATATCCCGCCTATTACATAAGAAAAATTCGCCCATGTGACATGAAGCTTAAGATACGATGAAATTAAAACTAAGATAAGAATAAGAATGTACCCTCCGACATATGCAATAGTTGAGTAGTCATATCTTAATTTTGCCTGGAAAAATATATTTGTTGTGGAAAATAAAGACTGGGTAATAAGTAAAAATAATCCGAGCTTAATACCGTTACTTAAATCAGATGTATAAGGAAAAAAATTAAGTCCTAAAGAAATAACAAGTATTAAAAACAATGAGAATAAAAGACGGATTATCAGGATATTTCCTAAGTATTTTCCGGCCTTAGACCAATCCTCCGTAATATCTTTTGCAGCAATTGCATTTATACCGAAATCAACAATCACAAAAAATAAAGCGGGCCAAGATTGCATTAAACTAAAAGCTCCGTACCCTTCTCTACCGTAAGACCTTGTGATTATTACCACAGCCACCATTGTAATAGACATACTAATTAGCTTTCCGATTATTTGAAAGACGGTGTTGCTTGCTACCTTTGTCGCGGTATTAGATTTTAAATTAAAATTCATTTGTTGTCGGGGCAATTATAAATATCTACATCGTCTGTCATTAAAACAGGGGGCTTTCCCTCTACTTTTTCAATTTTTTTCAAGGTCTCGTAATGAAGATAAGGAACCTTATCTTTATTTATCCACGAAAAATGGTCAAACGGCGGGTCGTACCTTATTGTAAAAGGCATAACTGCTCTAACTCTATCATCTTTTAACCATACTTCTTCAAAGGCTATTTTAAAATACTCTGAAATAGTTTCTACATTTGGAAAAGAGGGGTTGTAATTTTCACCTTCTGCATGAGCCCACCCAGTTTCAGTTATAAAAACAGGTAAGTCTTTTTTGACTCCCAAATCTTCCTTTAAAAAGTCTAACTCATCTTCATATGCTCTGATACTCCACCTACCTTTATCATAAGGACTTCCTGAAAAATTTGGCTGGGGGTAAGGGTGGGAAGCCCAACCATCCAATTTTTCAAAAATTCCGGGTATTTTTTCGTTCATTTTTTTCATAAATTCAAAAGAATCAATATTTTGTCCGTCAGTCGGAGAGCTGACATTTAAAGCTCCGTTTAATATAAAAAAATCAGTATTTATTTCCTTAAAAGTTTTTACAGTAAAATCCAAAACCAGAGCATATTCTTCAGGATCGGCATTGCCCACCCAAAAATTATCATCATTAGGTTCGTTATAAACGCTAATATATCGGTATTTTATCGGCCAAATAAAGGAGTTTAAAAACTCAGCAGCTTTTCTGGTATCTTTTTGATATTGGTCTTTATTAAAATTCCACAATTGAATTACCGGAATTAATTTTTTACTAATAAGTTGGTCAAAAACTCTACCCCACTTACCTTCATCGTAATCCTTTACATTGTAAGGTATCAAAACATAACCCCACTCCCCTCCCTTAGAATTTACTAATTTCTGAGCTATTTCAAAAAAATCCTTTTCTTCTGCATAAATATAAAGACCGAATTTATTATTTTCTTCCCAAAGCGGGTCATCCCCGGAATAATAGTAATACTCAATATTTTGTATAGCGGTGCATTCTTCTTCGTTTTCCCACCAATCTTCCGACTCAAAAACAAAGTCCATTTCAACACTTTCAATGTCTCTTTCTAACTCTTCCCGCTTGGATGTAATAATATTTTTATAAAAAAAATATGAGAACATTCCAAGTATTATCAACGACAACAAAAACAAAATCCAAAATTTTCTTTTAGCCGTAAAATTACTCATATATCTGCAATTTTAACATTTTATTAAAGACCTTAGCGTAATTATCGTGTAGAATTAGTTTTGAATGAAAACAAAAAAAATTCTTGTCATTTCTATATTTGTACTTTCAGGATTGTTATTTGCGACCTCTCTAACAGTTAAAAAAACAGGAGCACTAAGAGAATTTAAAAACGGTAAAATAATCTCACCTTTTTCAAGCAATCCTAACGTACTCTCAAGTTTTTCAAAAATTTCAGAAAAACCCAGGAAATTGATTTACGGATACCTTCCATACTGGAATATAAACAAAATTGAATATCTTCAGCTTGATAAATTAACAGATATCGCTTATTTTGGTTTGTATTTAGATGAATACGGTAATTTCATGACTACCACAATAGGTGAGGATGGAACTACTATTATTGAACCTGCTTACAACAATTGGAAAAACAGCGAGGAACTTAATTTATTAATAAAACACTGTAAAGAAAACAATGTTAGGTTCGCCCTCACTATAATAGCTCACGACGACGAATCTAACGACGAATTTCTTAATTGCAGAGAGTGCTGGGATAATTTAGTAAAAAACATTAGAACGGAATTGGATGAAAAAGGTATAAGAGACGTTAATTTAAATTTCGAACATGCGGAAGGAACAAAAGAAGGTATCGATCAAAAATTTTCTGAGTTAACAAAATATTTAAACGACGAGCTTGATAAAATATACGGAAACTCCTACGTGGTAGTTTCAGCTTTTGGGGACTCCGCAACACAAAACAGGGTCAGCTCTGATTTGGAAAACTTAAGCCGGGCAGCAGACGGAATTTTTATAATGGCTTACGATTATCACCAACCAACTTCTGAAGAAATAGGTCCTGTTTCACCTATTGAGGGTCCGGGAATTGACGTAAAAGAAACTATAAATGACTTTTTAACCAAGGTGCCACCTAATAAAATTATTTTGGGAGTACCGTACTACGGGTACAACTGGCTTGTTGAAGATGAATCTCAGTACTCGAAAAGAATAGATGGATCGGGGGAAAATGGTTATTCACAATCTCAATCTTATGAAAATGTATTAGGAACTATATTAGAAGTAAATCCTATCTTGAAATGGAATGAAGAAGGAAAATCTCCTTATTTTACATATACAAGTCCTGAAACAGGACAACTTAGAACAACCTACTATGAAAATGCAAAATCACTTAAATACAAATACGATATTGTTAATGAATACAATCTTGGTGGTATCGGAATGTGGGCTTTAGGATACGACGGAGGTTACACGGAGCTTTGGAATTTACTCTACGAATCCTTTATTAAATAATAAAAAATCCAAGTAAAAACAAGATTATCCAAACTATAAAAACGTAAATATACTGCATAGGTACGGGGCCAACCCAATCCTCGTGCCAAGAAATATGCTTTTCTTTGAATTTTCTTAATCCGTAGTGTGGGTTAAAAACAAACCAAAGAAAATCTTCCAGCATTGCTATTAAAGTATAACCCGATAAGATTATTACCTCAGTTCTTAGATCCCATATCATAAATAAAAACGGTATATGAACCAATAATAGAATCATTGTGAAAAGATATATATGGTAACCTGTAATAGGACCACGGAAGCCGGGGAGCGC
>CAYRRO010000028.1:0-5938 GCA_964426685.1 uncultured Candidatus Saccharibacteria bacterium | reverse complement strand
AATGATTATATAGAGGCTGCAAGATTTTTTAGAAAAGATATATTTTTAAAGTTAGGCGGTTATGATGAAAATTTGTATGCAGGAGAGGATTGGGATTTAACGAACAGGTTAAAAGACGGTGGTTATAAGATAGGTAGATCAAAAAGTTTTTTGGAACATGATGAGGGCAGGTTAAGTTTTTTTGGAAGTTCTAAAAAGAAAAAATATTACTCAAAGAATTTCTTTGAAGTTTATGCTAAGAAAAATCCTGAATATTTTAAAAAACAAATGAGTTTTTTTGTTAGATTTACACCTAAAAAAATATTAAAGAAAGGTCTTACACACCCTGTAATTTTTTTAGGTATGTTAATGATGAAAACATCAGAGTATTTAAATTCCAAAAACGATAGGTAGCTAATGATTCTAATAGTATCTCATTACACAAAAAATAGAGGAGTTACAGATTTTTTAATTCAACATCTAGAGAGTAAAAAAATACCATTTTTATATTTAAGACACCCGTTTTATTTTGAAAATATTAAAATTTCAGAACTGGTTGACTCCAAAAAGGATGGTAAAAAGATAGTACTGCTGAAGATTATAAAATCAAAAGTATCTTTTTTGAGCATGATTCAGGATCTTTTTATAAATCTATTTGTATCATTAAAAATGGGTAAGAAAGTAAATAAAATAATTGGGTTTGGTAGTTTCAACATGTTTCCTTTTATCATTACTAATTGGATATATCGAAGGAAGCAATATTTTTGGGGGTGCGACTATTCAATTAAAAGATTTAATAGTGTGTTTCTTAATAAGCTATATTTTTGGTTTGAAACACTAGCGTGTAAGTATTCTACGTTAATAATTCAACCGACACTTAGGCAACAGATTGTTAGACAAGAGAGACATGGGTTGGATGTTAAAAAATCTTTGATAATTCCAAATGGTATCGAATCTTTTGAAAGATTAGGAGAAGTGAGGGAAGATCAGGAAATTGCCTTAATCTATATTGGTTCAATAACTAAACAGCACGGAGTGACTGAATTTGTAAAGTATTTTTATTCTGAAAATAAAATCCCATTTAAACTATTTATTTTTGGAAGTGGTGAGGATGAAGCATCCCTTGTTGATTTGATTAAAGAAAATTCTTTATCCAACTCGGTGACTTATTTTGGTTCAAAGACTACTGAAGAGATTAGATCCTTTATAAAAAATTTCGAAGGTAGATTTTTTGGTATTGCACCTTATGATAAAAAATATGGAGATCATGTTTATTATGGAGACAGTATAAAAATCAAAGAATATTTAAGTTGGGGGATTCCGTTTATTACTTCCGAAGTAGCTTATGTAGATGAAGAATTGAAAAGTCTTGGATATGTATATAAAGACTTTGAACAACTGTTGAGTTTTTTCAGGAATTCGATTTCAAATCTTAAAATTGACCAAGGTTACAGAACAAAAGTAATGATAAAGAAGTATTTATGGGAAAATAACCTTAATAAATTAATCAATAAATTAAATATAGAATGAAAAAAATAGTACATCATGTCGAAATATCACATACCTCTGAGAATATATCCGGTGGTGAGACCTCGTTGCTTGGTATTGTTAGATATCTCAATAAATACGAAAATATTTCACAAATTATTCATACTTCCGAGTCGGGTAAAGAAGTTTATCTTAAAATATTGGGTAAAGACGCAGAAAAGATCCAATTTGTCGTTATAGGGTCTGCGAAATTAGAAAAAATACATGAATATGTTGCTTATTATTTAAGAATCTTTCAAGTTTTTTTTAAAGTTAAGAAATTTTCTTGTGATGAAAATAATATAATTTTATCTCACGAGGAGTTCTTACCTACATTGATTTATTCCTTGTTGTTATTAAAGAAAAATAAGAATTCAAAATGGTTTGGAATATTTCATATGAGAAGTCCAAGTATCTGGAGAGGCTTTGAAGGAGAATACACGGGTAAATTTAAGCTTCCTAATCTAAGAATAATTAGATACAGATTTGAACAATGGTTGTTTTTCCAATTATCAAAAAACAAAATTGATACTTTGATAACTGTTAATCCAAGCTATGAAAAATTTCTAAAAAAAATATACAAAAAAGTTTATGTTTTTAAGATATTTGGAGGCCAGGACATTCCTGTGGGAAATAAAAAAATAGAGCAGGAATACGACCTATGTTTTATGGGAAGGTTTCATGAACAAAAAGGGCTTTTTGAGGTAATTGATATTATGAAAAGACTAAAAGAGAAAAAGCCTGATATATCCCTAGCGTTGTTAGGCGGTGGAGTAGAGAGAGTAGAGAAAAGATTTTTTAATTTGATAAAAGAAAATAATTTAGATGATAATATTAAATATTTTGGTTACGTTACTGGGGATAAAAAGTTTGATATTTTGAGAAGTTGCAAAATATTTTTATTTCCTTCCTATTACGAGTCTTTTGGTCAAGTTGCTTTGGAAGCTTTGAGGTGTGGTTTACCGGTAGTAGCTTATGATTTGCCTCCTTTTGTGGTTTTTACAGGCGGTATGGTTAAAGTACCTGTTTTAGATAATAAAAAAATGGCAGAGGAAATTGTGAAAATTTTGGATAATAAAACATATTACGAAAAACTTAGAAAAGAAGGTTTTGAATTTTGCTCAAATTATTCATGGGATAGGACAGGAGAAGAGGTTTATAAATTGTTATTTAATTAAATTATGAAAAATACTTACGAAGTATCCAAAAATTTATATCAGCTAGAGAAAAATACTACACGTTACGATAGTAATTGTGTCGAACCTAGAATTCCTGTGATACTAAAATGGATTGGAAGCGAAAGAAAAGTTTTGGATGTTGGTTGTTACGATGGTTTTTATTCAAAAATGATTGCCGATTTAGGAAATGAAGTTTATGGTATGGAGGCTAACAGCGACGCAGTTGAGAAAGCTTTGAAAAAGGGTATTAAAGTAAAAGAGGCGGATTTGGAAAGTAAGTTTCCTTTTAAAAATGACTATTTTGATATTGTCTATGCTGGTGAAGTTATAGAACATTTATACGATACCGATACGTTTGTAAATGAGTGCTCACGTGTTTTGAAGAAAGGTGGTGTATTTATAATCACAACCCCAAATACAGTGTCATTGCCTAGAAGAGTTCTTTATTTAATTGGTAAGGGAAGGTTTTTCGAGGCAAGCAATACTTTTTCTGCAGAGGAATTTTCTGTAGGGCATATAAGATTTTTTACAAAAGATTTATTGAGAGATTTTATTCAAAGTTTTGGTTTTGAATTATTAGATTTTACGTCTGATTATGTGAACTTCCCATTTTTTAGATGTAAGCTATTGGCGAGAATAAAACCTACTTTTGGTAGAAGCTTAATAATGAGGTTCAAAAAAGTTATATAACCCTATGAATATAAAATTAAAGAGTTTTAAAAAAATTGTATTAAGTATTTATGTTTTTATAAAAAGCCAAAATATCAATAACGGTTATTACATAAAAGCTTTTTCAAAAATATTAAATAACGATGTAGACATTTATGTAAATTACCATAACTACAAATTAATTAACAAGCATTTTTGCAGATCTAACAACGAGTGTGTTTTAGATCTTGGCTGTGGTTTAGGTGATAAAAGTATTATATTAAAAGAATTGTTTCCCTTGTTTGATATTTATGGTTTGGAAACGACAAATTATGATGATCCTGATCATGTAGAACACAAACCCCATTTGTTTTTTGAAAAAATTTATCCCATTTTAAACAAAAAATACAACATAAATTTAGGTCTCTATGACGGTTTAAACATCCCTTTTGAAGATAGTTTTTTTGATATTATTGTTCTTTATGCTGTGATAGAACACATTGCTCCTGAAAACAGAAAGGTTTTTATGGATACAATTTCTAAAAAATTAAAAAAAGATGGTTATATAGTAATTACTAGATGTCCAAGATTTTGGGGACTAATGGAGTTTATTTCAAGAAAACTTAAATTAGGAGCACACCCTTGGGTTTTAAAGAAAAAAGAACTTTTAGGTTTGTTCGATAAAGACAAGTTTTCAGTAGAAGTTTTTAAAAGAATGAACAACGTTCCCAATAACCACGTAGTTTCAAAATACTTACATAAAATCTTAATTCCTTTAGATAAGTTTTTAGATTTTATTAAATGGCCTTTTTCTACGGACTATTTTTTGATTGTGAGGAAGGTGTAACTTCTTTTGGACTAATTATTATATGGAATTCTTTAAAAAATTAAGAAAATACGGATTTAAAAAGATACTTTTATACCTGATACCGGAGATTAAAAGATTTTATAGATTAATTTTTCTTGGATCGTACTCTCACTTAGGAGAAGATTTGTTTCTTTCAAAAAATTTTCCTACAGGATACAAAGGTTTTTATGTTGATGTGGGGGCAAACGATCCTATTTCAAAGAACAATACTTACTATTTCTATAAAAGAGGTTGGAGGGGAATTAATATTGAGCCAGATTTAGTTTGTTATAACAAAATTAAGAAAGTTAGAACCGAAGATATTAATTTAAATATCGGAATAGGGG
This sequence comes from uncultured Candidatus Saccharibacteria bacterium, assembly GCA_964426685.1. Taxonomy (GTDB): domain Bacteria; phylum Patescibacteriota; class WWE3; order UBA101185; family UBA10185; genus JAAZNV01. The sequence goes on along the minus strand of CAYRRO010000028.1, from coordinate 1,412 downwards.
AGGTTGAAGGAAAAGTTGATTATTATAATTTGTTTCCAAGCTCTCTAAATACATTTTCAAAAAAGGATGCTGATAAATCAGTTTCTGAAGGTTACGATTTGCTGGGAGTTAGTAAAATGGAAATTAGAAGGTTGGACGAGGTTTTAGATAAATTTTTACCTAAAAATACCCAAATTGATTTTATTAGTATTGATACCGAAGGTAACGATTTAGGCGTTTTAAAAAGTATGCATATTGGTAAATATAAACCAAATTACGTGTGTTTTGAATGTGCTGGAAATGATTTTTTAGAAGATATCGATATATTATTAAAAGAGAATGATTATTTAAAAATCTTTTCTAACGGATCAAACACTATTTACAAATACGTAGGAAAATAGAGATTTCCACTTAGAAGAGCGATTGTTGTTCTAAAGAGGGGTATATTTTAGATTAATGTAGTAAAATACTCTTATAAATATGGAAAACACAAAGAAAAAATTAGTTTCAGTCATAATCCCTGCCTATAAACAAGAAAAAACTATTGTTACTGATATTAAAAATGTTGATGATGTCATGTCAAAATCAAGATTTGATCATGAAATTATTGTTGTTGTAGACGGTTTTGTCGATAAGACTTTTGAAAATGCCCAAAAGATAAAAAATTCTCGAATTAAAATCTTTGGTTATAAAGAGAACAAAGGAAAAGGCTATGCTGTAAGATACGGAATGGCTCGTTCAAAAGGAGACTATATTGTTTTTATTGATGCAGGAATGGACATATATCCAACCGGAATTTATCTTCTTTTGGAGCATTTGGAGTGGTATAAGGCTGATATAGTAGTTGGTAGTAAAAGACACCCTGTTTCAAAAATTAATTATCCGTTTATTAGGAAACTTTACAGCAAAGGATATCAATTATTAGTTAGAGTTTTGTTTGGTTTAAAAATTAGAGACACTCAATCAGGTTTAAAAGCTTACAAAAGAGAAGTTCTTGAAAAAGTTCTTCCAAGACTCGTTGTTAAAAAATTCGCTTTTGACATTGAAATATTAGCTGTCGCAAAGTATTTAGGTTTTGACAAAATATACGAATCTCCGGTAGAAATAAACTGGGATAAAATGAATACTAACTTTACACCATTGTTGTTTTTAGATAAGGCTATTAGAAGAATGATGCTTGACACCATTGCTGTCTTTTATAGATTAAAAATATTAAAATATTATGATGAAAAAAAGAAAAAGAAATGGGTATATGATAAAGAATTAGATATGAAGATAGTTATGGAGTGATTGAATTATGGATAAAAAAGAACCACTAGTTTCAGTAGTAATGCCTGCCTACAACGCAGAAAAGTTTATAGGTGAGGCTATTGAAAGTATTTTAAATCAAACTTTTAAAGATTTTGAATTTATTATCTTAGATGATTGTTCTA
>CAYRRO010000027.1:3208-6278 GCA_964426685.1 uncultured Candidatus Saccharibacteria bacterium | reverse complement strand
AAAGAAAAAGATACCGAATTTCCCGGTCAAGAGATTGAACATCCGACTATTAAAGAAGCCTCAAAAGAGGATGTTGAGGAAATTAAAAAAGTTAAACCCGTAATAATTGAGTGGAAAAAACCTTTTTTTATAACTTTTTTCTTGGGAGTTGCAGCAATAGCTTTGACTTATTTTTTAAAGCTTTAATTTAATCTGCCAATTTTTTTAAAACGATTTTGTATATAAATCTATCTTTTCCGAACTTTAACTTTTTAGCCCAAGTTGTTTCGATTTTATCCAAATCTTCCTTTACTAATCTTTTCATTTCTACTACTTCAAATATTTTTTTGAAAGTAGAGAAGGCCTTTAATACATCGGATTCATTTTCAATTTTTGGTAAACCCAGCCTTTCAGTCTCTGATGGTTCTAATTCCGGCACATATCCAAATATTATTTCTATTTCACCGTCTTTTTTTAAAATTTTTGACAATTCCTTCGTATAAATTTCATTTGATTTAACAATTTTTTCCAGAAGAGTACCCCACGGTAAATTCACAAAAATCTTATCAACGGTTGAATACAGCTCTTCAGGTAGATTTTCTAACGATCCGAGAATGTAAAGAGCGTTTTTTAACCTTCTTCTGTTGGCTTTTTTTGAATATATTTGAATCTGCTTTTCTGCCGGGTCTAAGCCTATATAAAGGTTGTTTTTATTTTTTATAGCGTTTCTATATACAAATTTTCCGTCTCCCGTACCGATGTCCAATATAACCTTATTATGTTTTTTGCACTCATCCTTAAAAGATTTTTTGTCTATTTCGTTCTTTTTATCTCCTGTTATTACTATCATTGCGCAATAATATCACAAAAAACACCTTGAATTATTTGATTAATGTGGCAAAATATCTTCACTATGCCAAGAAGAAAAAAGAAAAACCTAAAACAAATGAATAAGAAGATAAAAAAGACTAAGAAAAAAATGCACCGAATTAGTTAATTTTTCCTATTCTTAATTTCCCCCGAATCTTCTAACTCGTCTAGAAAATTCTTCAATAGCTTCTTCGAATTTTTTTGGGGTAAAGGCTGGAAAATATGTATTAGTGAAAAAAAGCTCTGCGTAGGCGCATTGCCACGACATAAAACCACTTAATCTCTTTTCTCCCCCAGTCCTTATTATGTAGTCAATTTGAGGAAGTTCGGCTGTATCAAGATTTTTTTCAATGTTTTCTCCTGTCAGTGCTTCCTTTTTCTTGATTGTTTTGTCAATTGCTCTTAGTAACTCATCGTGCCCGCCATAATCAATTGCAAGCACAATGGTAAAATCGGTAAATTTTTTAGTATCTTCTTCCGCTTTAATTATCAAGTCTTTTAGTGCTGATGGGATTCTGTCTTTTCTTCCAATATGTACAAACCTTACTTTTTCCTTTCCACATCTATCCATATATTTTCTGGCCATACCTTCGATTATTTCAAATAGTTTATCGACTTCTTCTTTTGATCTTTTCCAATTTTCAGTAGAGAAGGCCCATGTTGATAAACACTCTATTCCCATTTCTCTGGCTTTACTCACTAATTTTTCAAAAGCAAGAGATCCTCTTCTATGTCCCTCAAAAGCAGGTAGGCCTCTTTCTTTTGCCCATCTTCGGTTTCCGTCCATAATTATTGCCACGTGTTTTGGTAAGTTAGATATTTTGGATGATTTATCTTTCGAATTTTTCATAAAAAAGATTATACATTACTTTATTTACCTTAATTATTAGAGACTGTTTATTCGATTAAATTCATCTGCGGTAACCCATTCTGGTTTAGGAAGATCTTTATATTTTGGGTTTGGGATAAATTCCGCGCCACCGTCTTTTTTAACCATAAAATATCCCATGCCGCCCATGTTTTCAATTGGTTTATAGTCTCCTGGTGTATGTCCTTCTCTCCAGTTATCCAAAGTAACGAGAGGTTCGCTACCTATATTAGACCAAGAGTGTCCCCACTCCTTTGTTATATCAAGCTCATCTCCCGGTAAGAATTCTACAAAGTATATTTTTTCAATCCTGTCTGATTGCCAGTCGTCATCAATAAATTGTCTTTTTTGCATTAGGAGTATTCCTTTACCGCTTAGTAATTTATATTTCTCAGTGGTAGTACAAGAATGGTAATGCCCGAATGTTTTAGGAAATTCTCCGTTATAGTCACCCGGGGATATTAGTGTCATATTTTCCCACTGTTTTGACACATTTGAGAAAACCCAGTAAACAGGGGATTTTAAATCTATCTCTTCTCCCAAACTTGAGTTTGAGAGAACAGGAATCATTTCTTCTAATGTTCTTGTAGATTTGAGCAGCATCTACTTTTATTAATACTTAACTACGGTCTTAATTTCTGCTTTCTCTTTTAATTCGTTAATAAAAGACTGATATTCTGTACTCATTTTTTGTTGTTTTAATTGTTCTACGATTATTGTCTTTATGGATTCCATGTCCGTGCCTTCAGGGAAAGACTCTGAATTATCATCGATATATTTTTGAACCTCTTCATCGGTAACTTGAATTCTTCCCGATAGAATTTTTTCAATTATAAGGTTTAATCGATAGTTGTCCTCTAAATCTTTTCTTGTCATTCCGCTTTCTTGTAGAGCTTCGTCTAAGGTTTGTCCTGAACTGGACATACTTGTTTCAATTTCTTTAATTTTTGCTCCTACTTCTTCCTTGGTCACTTCTATATTTTTATCTTCAGCTTCTTGTTTAATTAATTCTTGTTCTATTTTGGTGTTTAAAACATCTGATCCATAGTAATTTTCTAGATCTTTGATTAGTGAGTATCTCCAAATTGTTTTTCCGTTTACCGTGGCGGCAATTAATGAATTTTTTATAAAATAACCTGATAAAAATGCTAACATTACTATCGTAACAGCGATAATAAAAGGTTTATTATTATCAAACCAGGCAAGAAAACCTTTTTTTATCTTAACTTCTTTAGTACCTACTCCCTCTTCTTTTATATTATTTTTCTTTTCTGTTTTTTTCATTGGCAAAGTATAGCATAATAACTAAATACTTCGAACATTTAATTATGCCGTCTTTCTAGGCACGTACTC
>CAYRRO010000027.1:0-3108 GCA_964426685.1 uncultured Candidatus Saccharibacteria bacterium | reverse complement strand
CATTACACTTGAGGTGTCAAAAAGTGTTAATATATTTATATGAAAAGAAACGATATTGCCCTACTAATAATCATATTACTCTCTGTAGGTTTCCTATATTTAGGTTTTTCCGCCTTAAAATCAAATGAAAAAGTTTGTCCACCTCTTATAGAGTGTGAGGAGTGTATTTGTGAAGAAAATTTGGAAGAAGAAACCCAAGTTATAGATGCTGTGGGTGCAAATAATTCAGTATTTATATATGGGACATTAAAAAAAGAGGAAATACCCCAAGAGTTGGAATTAGGTGATTATTGGTATTGGATGTATTTCGAAAAACCCTTATTAATGGTTAACAATTCTTCCGGGGCCCCGATGTATGTTGATAAAATCCAGGTTTTACCTCCTCAATCTACCGATATTTACGATGTAGAGCAGTTTTTGGATAAAGAGGTTGAGTTGTACGGTTATCAGACTTGGGGTTATGCAGAGAGTTCGGTTTTTCAAATAAATTCAATTAGGGAGTATTAATTTATTAAAGGATACTTTTATGAATATTAAAAATATATTAAAAATAAAATTGCCATTTTTATTTCTTTTTGGAGTTTCGTTGTTTTTAATTTTCTCGGATTTTGTTTTATTACAGAGTTTAAAAAATAATGAGAAAGTTCTTGGGGTGAGTAAAAGAGTTGGAGTTGAAAGCAGCCCGGGTAAAAGTATGGGAGATACAAAGAGTGCTAAGAATAATCCCGATGTTGGTGCTCACGTATCAAAAGTCAAAAATATAACATTAGATTTAAAAAAGATTGCCAAAGAAGAAGTTGAAAACGAGGACATAGTTGAGGAGGTTGAAGATGCTGCTGATGATATAACACTTTCTACTGTTAATAATATTTTGCCTATTGAAGAGGTATCAGATAGACCCGCTTGGAAAAGTTTTTTGCTTGGACCTGATTACAAGAATTTAGGAGCTATAAGGTCCAATTTGGTTAAAACTCAAAACCAGATAAAAAATATTGAAAAAACAATGGAGAAAAATATGGGTGAAGAGGAAAACAATACTCTAAGAGCAAGATTGGGCGAGCTCGAAGAAGAAAGACTTACGATTTTTAACTATATCGACGAAAAGGACGACGGTTTTAGTTTATTTGGCTGGTTAGCTAAACTTTTGTCCGGATACAATAAGAATATTGAAGATGATTTAGACGATGTAACCGAAGTTGTGGAGGACGAGGATTCAGATTTAAACGATGGTCAGGAAGATGATTTGGATGATGATATTGACGATAGTGATGATGTTGATGAAGATGAAGACACAGACGATGATAATTCTGATGAGGGTGGTGAAGAAAATGATTCCGATGACGACGATTAAAAATAAAAACAGCTTTCGGGGTTTAATTTAAAGATTTCTGCTGTCGTAAGCCCATTGCAAGAGGGCTTGGCGTTGTTTTTTCCTGCAATCTAAATCTTTCTCAGCACAGTTCTTTTTAATTTGTCCGATGTGTCTTTTTATTGCTCTCCATCTTTTTATTTGTCTTTCATCTTCTTCGGGAATTCTTCTTCCCATGTAGTAGCGGCAATACCATTGAAACCATCCTCTAGGATCTTCCTCATAAATCCAACCTTTTTTACGCCAGATACTTAGGGGTTGAGATGCATTGATTCCAAAATAATTTAACTTGGGGTTGTGAAATTTGTGGCATAGTTTTGCTTTTTCAAACCATTCTTTTGGAAATTCCTTTTTGCAATCAGTCATGTACTTACCACCAAAAACTCCCAGCTCCAGCATCTGTTTTGGGGTTAATTCCGGTTCAAAAAGCGGGGAGAAGTTTTTACCGATTGGTTCTATCAGTTCGTAAGTGTAGTTTTTTTGCATTAAGTCGTCTACTTTTATTGTTTTTTTCATTTTTTTATTATAACAATTTCACTTGTTCTTACAGAACATATTTGAATATTCAGGAGTATCCTATATAATCCTTCCAAATATCATAGAAAAGGAGAAGAAAATGATAAGAATAGTGACGGATAGCAGTATTGATTTTCCGATGGATGCACCAAAAGAAGTCATTGAGTTGCTAACTATAGTTCCTCTTGGATTCGTAATAGACGGAACTTACTATCTCGACGATCTCGATAATCGTTTAACAACAGGCGGTTATTTGGATTTGATTGAAAAAAGTTGGCCGACAACGTCAACACCTAGCCCGGAATCATTCGCAAAGGTTTTTAGAGAAATAGTTTCCAAGGGTGACCAAGTTTTGTGTATAACTATATCAGGCGGTCTAAGTGCGACAAACGAAGCGGCTGTCCTAGCAGCAAAAGAATTTCCTGATGACGTGAGAGTAATTGATTCCAAAAGTGTCTCTCTGGGTATTTATTATCTAGTTGAATATGCAAAAGAGTTAATTAGTAAATCTCTAAGCCTTAATAGGATAGCAAAAAAATTAGAAAGAAAAACACGCGATATCAAATCTTTCGTTTTGGTGAAAGATATAGAAAATCTAAGAAGAGGTGGCCGTATAGGTCATACTAAATACTTTATTGCGTCTTTGCTTGATATTAAGCCCTTACTGGTAATGGACTTCGATGGTAAGCTTCAAAAAGTGAGTAGAGAGAGAACTTGGAAAAAGGCCAAGCAAGATATGTTAGAGAACATACTCTCTTTACCCAATATATCTGACATAACTAAAGGAGGTGTTATACATGTTCAAAACCTCGAGGAGGCAACACAAATTGCTAATTCTTTGCGTAATGCCACGGGTATCGATTTTGATATCGCTGAGACAGGCTCAGTCATTGCAACACATACCGGAAGAGGAGCTTTGGGCGTGGTAATAAAATTTTAAAAATAGTGCTTCGAACAAACCGACATAGAAAAAAATGTCGGTTTTTCTTTTATAGATAGTAGGTTTTTATACTCGTACTTATACTAGCAGAGGATTGATTTACATCTTTTATCAACAAATTATAATCATTTTATGGATATAAATAACATAATAAATTCCGTGATTGCCGACCAATTATCTAAAAGTGTGAGTCAGAAAATAAATATTCCTGAAGATAAAAGCAGAGATGTAGTAAATATGGCGGTACCGTTGCTGGTTGCAGGTTTAGCCAAAAATGCTAAAA
>CAYRRO010000026.1:0-6385 GCA_964426685.1 uncultured Candidatus Saccharibacteria bacterium | reverse complement strand
AGGCATAAGCCAGCTGATTTACAGTCAGCTCCAGTTGGCCACTTTGGTATCTCGGCGTGGAGCCGTCTGTGAGAGTCGAACTCACAACCTGACGCTTACAAAGCGCCTGCTCTGCCATTGAGCTAAGACGGCATGTATCTATTTTACTATATTAATTTTTTAAATGAGCAACCATTAAAGCTTTAAGATTTTATCATAGCTGACAATTAATAATCTATATTCTTTATTCTTTAAATACTTTTTTAAATAAATTAAAAATATTGATTAACGGCACTTATAATGATAATATCGGTTAAAAGTTTACCAATAATAGTAAAAAATAAATTTTTGCGAATGGAGAGAGCAAAATGTGTAGAATACTAGTTGATTGTTTTACAAGCCAAGCACCTTTGAAGTTGGCGATTGTTGATATTGATCCGGAATGCGGTGATGATCTTGAGGATTCAGATCTGCAATTTTTGTTTAAAAACAGGAATGCTAGAAGAAGATGTGACTTGTGTCCGAAAAAGATTGCGAAGAAATGCGATCGAGTACACTGTTGCATGGATCCTAAGTATTCCGGTTCGTGTTGACGTAGCCTAAAATGAAGAGGTATTGGTAAACTAAACAAAAAAGCTGGATTTTGAAAAATTCATTTCCGGCTTTTTTTGCGGGTTCTTTTTATTGCTTTAAATAATCAAGTATGTTTTAATTCACAATGTTATGTCTAAACAATGTCAAATTTGCGGAAAAACTTATCAAAAAGGAAACTTAGTCCCAAGAGGGATTGGTAATCGTGTTACCAGAAGAACAATAAATAGAAATTCAGTTAACTTAAGAATTAAGAGATTTGTTATTGATGGAAAAACAGTTAAACTAAGACTTTGTTCTTCATGTTTAAAAAGAATAAAGAAAGATCAAGCTGATATAGATAAGTTACTGAAAGAATCCGAAAGCGTAGAGAACAAAGAGTAGCAAGATTTTTTATTTCAATTTATCACAGTATCCATTTACAAAACTTACCCAATCTGTTTTATTTTTACCCTCTACTTGGAGCTGTTTTATTTTAAGTTTTCCTTCTTTAATACTTGATGAGAATATTTTCACTTTTAATTTTTTGTTTACAGTTGGTTTAAGTTTTATACCTTCAAGAATTAAAAATTTTTTCTCTAATTCTTCTAAATACGTCCAAGCAATTGGCCAAGGATTAAAAGCTCTTATTGCCCGGTGAATTTTGTCAGCACTTTCTGACCAGTCTATGAACGCATCCTCTTTATAAATAAAAGTATGTTTAGGATTTGTTTTTGAAATAGTATAGGTTGCTTTTGAATGATCTTGCTTTAGAGGTTTAATTGCACTTTTTAAGTAGCTACTAATAGCCTCAGGTAATTTTTCTGCGGAAAGATTAAAAAGTATAGAGTAAAGTTCTCCTGATGTTATTTCTGAATCTATTTTGTACTCGAATTGAGATAAAATATCTCCCTCATCAATTTTCTCATTTAGTAAATAAAAGGTTACACCGGTGAGTTCCTCTCCGTTTAAAATAGCGTGTTGGACAGGACTTGCACCCCGATATTTAGGCAATAAAGAGAAGTGTATGTTAATAATTTTACCATTCAGATAGTCTATAACTGATTTGGGAATCATAAAACTGAAATCGGCTACTATCCCAATGTTTGGTTTGTGTTTTTCAAGCATTTGCAATAAATGCTCTAGGTCTTCGTTTTTTAAGGAGTCTATTGTAAGTACTTCAACCTCATTTTGTTTGGCCCATTTATTTACTTCTGTTTCCCTGGTTATTTTTTTCCTCCCAACAACTGTGTCCGATTTAGTTACACATAAGACGAGATCAAAATTATCTTTTAGGGTGTTAAGTATTGGCAAAGATCTGTCAGATGTGCCAAAGAATACTACTTTAGTTGATTTAATGGAGTTAGACATTGTTTTGATCTTCAATCATTTTATCAAATTCTGCTTGAGAAAGCGTTTCTCCGATAACCTTAGTGGTGAATAGTACTCCATCAAGATGATCCACTTCATGCTGTATTGTTCTCGCGAAAAATCCCTCGGCCTTTATTTTAATTATGTTTCCATCGATATCCTTTGCAGTAACCTTTATTTTCCAAGCTCTGTCTACTTTTCCATATTTGTCGGGTACACTTAAACAACCCTCCCAATCAAGATCTTTTTCATCGGAAAAATGTGTAATCTTTGGGTTAATTAGAATAATATCATTAGCCTTTATTTCATTTGGGTTTAAAGGATCTTCAAAAAAATTTCTAACTACACAAATTCTTTTTGACACTCCTATTTGAGTAGCTGCTAAACCTGCTCCTTCTGGATCTTCCGCAACTTTAACAGTATCTATTAAATCCTGTGCCAAACGCTTAATATCCTCAGTTATTTCCCCAATTTTCTGGGTTTTTTTATACAAAACCGGATCTGGAATTGTAACTATTTTTCTTATCGCCACAGGTGTATTTTACCACTTTTGAATTTTTGTAATAAAAATTAGAACTGAGATTTAATAACTAAAATTTTTATATAGGAAATAATTAAATTTAGGTAAGAAGTACGGGTGATTTTGATATTTTTATTTACGTGGTTTCCTTGACAAAAATTACTTCGTGGTATTATTTATCGAAATACTATGAAATTGGTAATTGTTGAATCGCCCACAAAGGCTAAGACTCTTTCGACAATCCTGCCGAAAAAGGATTACATAATAGAAGCGTCAATGGGTCACATAAGGGATCTTCCTAAAAGTGGTTTGGGTGTTGATGTTGATAAAGATTTTGAACCGGAATATATGGTTCCCCCCAAGGCTAAAAAAACTCTAAGTGTTTTAAAACAAAAATCAAAAGATGTTGATGAGATAGTATTAGCAACTGACCCTGATAGAGAAGGGGAGGCTATAGCTTGGCATCTTGAATATTTACTCCAGCCGACAAAGAAGAAATCAAAATCAAAAAAGAAGAGTGTTGAAGACGAGGAGAAAGATAAAGACTCAAAAACAGATGAAAAAATAAAATTCGGTAGAGTTGTTTTTCATGAATTAACGGAGTCAGCAATTAACGAAGCTTTTAAAAACATAGGTCAAATAGATATGAATTTGGTCAATGCCCAACAAGCAAGAAGAATTTTAGACAGACTTGTAGGTTATAAACTTTCCCCTCTTTTATGGAAAAAAGTTATGTACGGATTGTCTGCAGGAAGAGTTCAAAGTGTTGCTGTCAGATTAGTTGTTGAAAGAGAGAGGGAAAGACAGGCTTTTAAATCAGAAGAATATTGGACAATGGCGGGGATTTTCCAGGACGGAGATAGCAAGGAGAGGTTTAAGGCTAACTTAATAGAGCAAGCCGGCAAAAAAATTAGTATTTCTAGTAAAGAAAACGCTCAAAAAATAGAAAAAGACTTAAAAGATGATAGTTTTGTAGTTACATCAGTTAAAAAAAGCGAAAGAAACAGTAGACCTTACCCACCTTTAAGTACTTCTATGCTTCAGCAAACTATGTCAAATCTTTTTGGTTTTACAGCGAAAAGAACCATGTCTGCTGCACAAAGTTTATTCGAACAAGGATATATTACGTATCATAGAACGGATTCCTTAAATTTATCTTCGGCTTTTGTATCGACAGTTAGAAATTTTATAAAAGAATCATTTGGTTCAGAATATTTACCTGAAAAACCTAATTTTTATAAAACTAAATCAAAAAATGCACAGGAAGCACACGAAGCTATAAGACCTACTAATCTATCTCTTATTCCCGGAAAAAGTAATAAAAAGTTCAAACCCGATGAATTGAAGGTTTACTCTGTTATATGGAAAAGGGCCGTTGAGTGTCAGGTGAGCGGGGCAGTGTACGATCAGACAACTGTTCAAATTGATTCGGATAAAAATTACACCTTTAAGTCGGTGGGATCACAGATAAAATTTGATGGTTGGCTGGCGGTTGGAAAGTATCTTGGTATATCAGGAAATGGGGATAGTAACGTTAGTTCGGAAGAGGGGGTTGAAGAAATGAACTCAATCCCTGATGTTTCAGAAAATGATAAGGTAGATTTAAAAGAATTAAATTCTGACCAGCATTTTACACAACCTCCTGCAAGATATAGCGACGCAACTTTAATAAAGAAAATGGAGGAGTTGGGTGTTGGGAGACCGTCGACTTACGCTCCCACTATTAGCACCATTCAAGCTCGGGGCTATGTAGAAAAAGACGGTAGGTATTTTATACCAAAAGATGTAGCTTACGTCGTAAATGATCTTTTAGTATCTCATTTTCCTGATATTGTTGATTACCAGTTTACAGCTGAGATGGAGGAGTCATTAGATGAAATTGCTTCAGGTGAGAAGGATTGGGTTCCTTTAATTAAAAATTTCTATGTCCCTTTTGAAAAAGAATTAGCTGAAAAGGAAACTTCTTTAAGTAAGGCCGATGTTACTAACTTGGGTGATAGTGACGAAAAATGCCCGGAGTGCGGAAAGACGTTAGTTTTTAAATTGGGTAAGTATGGGAAGTTTTTAAGTTGTTCTGGATACCCTGATTGCAAATATGCCAAACCGATAGCCGGGGAGGCAGGTTCTGAAGAAACAGGTGATATTACTGATTACGGAAAATGTCCTAATTGCGAAGACGGGGTTTTTGTCTTAAAACAAGGGAGATTTGGAAAGTTTTTAGCTTGCAGTAATTATCCAAAATGCAAAACTACAAAAAATTATCAAGATAAGATTGGTATGAAATGTCCGGAATGTGGTGAGGGTGATATTGTTGTTAAAAAAGCAAAAAAGAAGGTTTTTTACGGATGCAGCAGGTACCCTGATTGCAAGTGGAGTAGCTGGACAAACCCAATGTCGAAAGAACAAAAGAAAAGAGAAAGTTTAAGCTCTTTAGTTTGATCTTTTTTAAAAAGGAAAGAGGCGGGTTTTGATAATTATCTCTTTTTTCTCTTTCCTCCTTTCAGCTCATATTTAATATTTAATAGAGCTTAGTTGGTGATTCGGATTTTCAAGCTTAAGTATTAAAAATAATCCGAACCATAAATTTGGTAGAGAGTCAGACCACCTCCTTTCTAAGATTTACCTTCTTCTTTCACGGTAAACATAAAAATGGTGATTCTCATCTTTATCCTTTCAACAGGACCCCGCCTCTTGCTTATTAAGTCATTTTATCATCATCAAGCCTGTGTTTAAAACGGTATATTTGACGTAACTTATTTTTATTATTTATCCCTTGCCAAAACCATCTTGCCGTGATAATTTACCAATGTCTCGGAACTCTCTCCCTAAAGTAATATGGGCCCGAGTGAGAAATTAGATAGTAATTAATTTCAATACTAAAAGAGGGAAAATCTAAAAGGTCCTAACTCTTTTTTAATTTCCCTTAAAATAGTTTGAAAAGAAAGAAAAATAAAAATGGCTAAATATAAGTTACCTAAGATACAGGATATGCTTGACGCCGGTGTTCATTTTGGACATCAGGCTAAAAAATGGCACCCTAAGATGGAACCGTATATCTACACTGTAAGCAAAAATATTCATATAATTGATCTTGAAAAGACTGAAGAAATGCTTGACGCAGTATGTAAATTTTTATATGACCAGGCATCTCTCGGAAAGGTAATTGTTTTTGTTGGAAGTAAAAAGCAAATTAGAGATATTGTTGAATCAGAAGGTAAGAGATCCGGAGCTTTGTATGTTAATGAAAGATGGGTTGGTGGAACAATAACTAATTTTGACACTATAAAAAAGAACATAGATAAACTTTTAGACTATATAAAAGGTAAGGAAGAGGGAAAGTTTTCTATATACACAAAAAAAGAAAGACTTCTTATAGATAGAGAAATTGAAAAACTTCAATTAACATACGGCGGTATAGCTTCCTTAAAAAAATCTCCTGATGTGCTTTTTGTCATTGATCCTAAGAGAGAAAAAACTGCTCTTAGAGAAGCAAAATTATCAAACGTACCGGTTGTTTCCATTGTTGATACAAATGTAAATCCGACGATTGTAGACTACGCTATACCCGGAAATGATGACGCAGTAAAATCAGTGGCTTTAATTTTAAAAGCTGTAGCTGATGCAGTTGAAGAGGGTTATAAAGAATTTGGAAAATCTGAAAAAGAGAAGAAAGAAAAAGCAGAGGCCGAAGAAAAGGAAATATTAGAAAATGAGAAAATTGAAAAGACTGCCGAGGAAGTTGCGGTTGAGGTTGAGGAAAAACTGGTAGAGGAAGTAGTCAAAGAAGAAAATGAAATAGCGATAAAAGAGTCTTCCGTAGAGAAAGAGGAGAAAGTAGAGGAATAAATTTTAGGAGAGGGCTCAGCCCGTCCCGGGCTGAGCCCCCACAAAAATAGGAAAATATATGTCAAATAATATAGAAATAATAAAAAAATTAAGAGATGA
>CAYRRO010000025.1:1455-6453 GCA_964426685.1 uncultured Candidatus Saccharibacteria bacterium | reverse complement strand
AAAAAGATTTCGCCCAAGAGGTGTTTTGGAAACAATCTCAAGTGCAAAATCGGAGTTAATCACACCTTCCGATTACGAAGGATACGCCCAAGGTTACTATCAGAGAACTGTATCCAAAATTTACCCGGAATATCAAAAAAGGTTGCAGAATAGCAATGCCTTAGACTTCGATGATTTGCTATATTTTACTGTAAAAATGCTCGATACAGATAAAAAAACACTTAAAAAATATCAGGAGCAGTTTAAATACATTTTAGTAGATGAATACCAAGATACAAACAAAGCTCAGTACGTTTTGACCCGCCAATTATCCGATTTGCATCAAAATCTTTTTGTAGTCGGAGACATGTCTCAGGCCATTTATAGCTTTCGTGGCGCTGATTTTCGTAACATTTTAAATTTTCAAAAAGACTACCCAGAGGCTTCCATTTACAACTTGGAGCAAAATTATCGGTCCACGCAGGTTATTTTAGATGCCGCAAAAAACATGATTAAAAAAAATTCCACCCACATTCCTTTGGATCTTTGGACGGACAAAGAGGGTGGCGACAAGATAGTAGTCTTTTCGGGAAGCACCGGAAACGAGGAAACTGCCTTTGTAATTGAAGAGATTTCAAACCAAATGAAGTTAGGAAAAACGTTTATGGATATGGCCGTTTTATACCGTACCAACGCCCAATCCCGAGCTATTGAGGAAGCCTTGATCAAAAACAGTATTCCGTACAGAGTGTTTGGCGGTGTACGTTTCTATGCCAGAAAAGAGATAAAAGACATTATTTCTTATTTGCGTGTAATTCAAAATCCAAAGGATTCGGTTTCTTGGTCAAGAATTATCAACGTTCCTACGCGCGGAATGGGCCAAAAATCAACTGAAAAATTAAAAAACACAGGTTGGGACCTTGATGAAATTGAAAGAGTGTCAAAAATTCCAATTAAAAGATGGATTTCAAAAAAAGACGACATGTCCACATTGGAACTAATGGAGGAAGTTTTAAAAGATACGGGGTATATAAAATGGCTTGATGACGGTACAGAAGAGGCTTTAAGCAGAATTGAAAACATTAAAGAGTTAAAAACTGTTGCTTCTCAATTTGTAAACCTAAGTGAATTTCTGGAAAATGTTTCCTTAATTGAAGATTCAGGAAGAACTAGGGATTCAAATGACACTGATTGTGTAACTTTAATGACAGCACACGCTTCAAAAGGTTTAGAATTTCCAATTGTTTTTATTATTGGAATGGAAGAAGGTCTATTCCCCCACTCAAATTCTTTAGGGGAGGAGCAGGAACTTGAGGAGGAGAGAAGACTTTGTTATGTTGCTATAACCAGAGCAAAAGAAAAGGTGTATATGACAAACGCCCGTTCCAGAGTTTATTTTGGAAATATTCAGGCTAATCTTCCGAGCAGGTTTTTATCGGAAATACCCCAGGAATTACTGGATTTTAGAGGTCTTGGTTTTAATAACTATTTTGGAAAAAACAAACGAACAGACGACTTTCTTGATGACCTTGAATTTGATAGGGGCAGCTTCAGGTGGGATTGATAGCGCGTTTTAATTTTTCGATTTTACTTTTGATGTTTATTTAGATTTTTCCGTATTGTTATTTTTTATCCCGAGATTTAAAAAATTTAATGTATTTTTAATGTAAAATTAATATATGTTTAAACCTCACAAAGAGCTGGGCCAAAACTTTCTCACAGACAGAAATGTGGCTAAAGATATGGTAGAGGCTCTTGATATCGAAATCGGTGACGAATTAGTAGAAATTGGACCCGGCCACGGTGTTTTAACCGGGTTTTTAGCCGAGAAGGCAAGTTCCCTCGGTAAGAATGTGTTTTTAAAAATTCATGCTGTTGAACTTGATTCAAGGCTCTACGAGGAATTAAAAAAACATTACCCTGAGGATAGCGTTGTTGTAGTTATAAAAGATAATATTTTAGACTGGCTTCCAACGTTCTCAACAGACAGCAAATTAAAAATCATAGGTTCTGTTCCTTATTACATCACATCACCGATAATTCATAAGATAGTAAAAATGCCTACAGTTCCGCAAACCGCAGTTTTGCTAGTTCAAAAAGAGGTAGCTGAAAAAATAAAAAGTACGGCACCTGATTCTTCGTATATGTCATCGTTTGTCCAAACTTTTTTTGACGTTAAGTATTTAGGAAAAGTACCCAGCAAAAAGTTTTATCCTGAGCCTAAGGTTGATGGGGGAATTATTAAAATGACTAAACGGGAAGGCGCAAATTTCGACCCTGTTTTTATTAGAAAATACGAAGGTTTTTTACACAGGGCTTACTCAAATCCAAGAAAGATGCTTAATAAAGTTTTCAAGAAGGAAGAGTTGGAAAGAGGTACAATAAACCCAACACTTCGAGCGCAAAATTTAAACGCAGATGAGTGGCTTAGTTTTTATAAAACACTAAATGAAATTTAGTATTTGCATACCAACTTTAAACGAGGAAAAATACATTGGCGGTATCTTGGGATGTCTTGAAAAACAGACTTTTAAAGACTTTGAAGTGGTAATTGTTGATGGCGAGTCGCAGGATAAGACAAAGGAAGAGGTTTTAAAGTTTTCAAATAAATTCCCTCTAAAATTTTTAAAATCCCCAAAAAGAGGGGTGTCTTTCCAGAGAAATTTTGCGGCAAAAAACGCTGTAAATGACTATGTTATTTTCTTTGATGCCGACGTAATGATAGAAAACGATTTTTTGGAAAAAATTAACAATCATTTGGAAAAACAAACCATTGATATTTTAACTACTTGGAATAAACCTATTTCAGATAAACCCGTTGATGAGTTTATCTATCTTTTTATGAATATTTTTATGCTGGAGCTTATTAAAAAGAAAAATCCCGGGGCTGTAGGTGTTTTTATATGTGTCAAAAAAAGCTCATTTGAAAAAATAGGAGGTTTCAGGGAAAATGTAAATTTTGCAGAGGACTTTGATTTAGCAAAAAGGCTTCACAATAGCGGTTTTACTTATGCTTTATTGAGAAAACCAAAAGTACAAGTTTCCGTCAGGCGTTTTGATAAAGAAGGAAGAATTAATATGATAATAAAAAACCTCAGGGCTGCTACTTATTACCTTCGAGATAAAAATGATTTTATAGATAAAATACAAGGGAAGTTTAAGCACGAGTTCGGCAAGTTTTAATGTAAATTTCTTAGCTACCTTTTAATTTTGAGAAATTAAGGAAATTTTTAGAAGCTAATAAAATAGATCGAAGCCCGCCAAATTTTTAAATTTTGAACGGGCTTTTTTTTCGGCCCGATTTTCATCAAAGCCTGTACTCTTTGATCCCGCCCTTATAGGACGATATTAAATTGTAGCCTTAAAATATCCTATATTGGTCTCGGAGTCAATGATATACTGGGTTCATGAAAAGACATATTCTTCAATCCGAGCTTTGGGAGAAGTTTAAAAACGACTACGGCACCCCTGCGGTTCGTGCGGGTAAGATTCTTTACACAAAACATAAAATCCCTTTTACAAATAATTATTACGGTTATTGTCCAAGAGTTAACCCCTTTGACATTGATTTTGAAGAATTGAAAAAATCATTAGATGAAAATGATTGCATAGCTGTTCATTTTGATGTTCCTAATGTTACAAAAGATGATTCTGACGCTGAAAAAGCTGAGGAAGTTTTTAAGGAAAGGTGTGTTCTTTCTCAAAGAGATGAGTTCGCCAAAGGGAATTTTTTAATGGATTTAACTAAAAGCGAGGAAGAAATTCTGGCGAGTATGCATAAAAAACATAGATACAACATTGGTTTGGCTCAAAGGAAAGGGGTAACGGTGAGAGAAAGTACAAAAGACGAGGACTTCCAAATTTTTTATGACCTTTATTATGAAACTACTCAAAGACAGAAATTTTTCGGGAGATCGAGGACTTACCTGAATGGGGTTTGGAAAACCTTTAAGGCGGCGGATTCTGCGTTTTTATTGATAGCTGAATATGAAGGAAAACCCCTTTCTGCTTGGATGGTTTTGGTTCAAGACGGTGTGTTGTATTACCCTTACGGAGGTTCGACTGAAAAAGATAAAGATGTGCAATCAAACTGTCTTTTAGGGTGGGAAGCCATTAAATTTGGAAAAAAGCTGGGGTGTGATTTGTTTGATATGTGGGGAGCCGCAGAGGATATGAGTAATAAAAGTGATCCTTATTATGGTTTTTCATTGTTCAAAGAAAAGTATGGGGCTTCGCATGTTAGTTACATTAAATCTTACGATTTTGTTATCAACGAACCTTTGTACAAAATGTTTCTGGTGGCAAATAATTTGAGATGGAAGTTTTTAAGCATATTAAAATGAAGCCCGAATCGGATATCAGACAATCAGATAAATGGGCAAAATATCTTGAAAGAATGGGGTGGGAAAGTCACAGGACATTGGGTGGGATTAATATTTATTTTCATAAAACTTTTTTGGGAACTGTTATTAAAATTCAAAAGCCGCTGTCGATTAGTGAAAAAGATATCAAAGAAATCGAGGATTTTTGTAGAAAATTGAAGCCGCTTTTTATTAAAATAGAGCCTTTTATCGGGCAAGATGTTTCTGTTTTGGAGGGTTTCGGTTATGTAAAAAGTGATGTGGCGTTAACGCCGCCTTCGACTATTTATATTGATCTTACAAAATCAGAAAAAGAGCTTTGGGATAATATTTCTCACAGCGGAAAATATTCCATAAAAAGAGCACAGAGGGAAGGGACAGTCACAAGGTTTTATCAAAACCCTTTGAAAGATAAGATGGGTGCCTATTTTGAAATGGTGAAAGAAACTGGAAAAAGAAAGAGATTTTATGTTCAACCGATGGTGGATTTTGAAAACAAAGTCAAAATATTCGGAAAAGAGTGCCACCTCGTTTTGTCTTATGATACCGAAGGGAATCTACTAAGCGGAAAATTTTATTTATGCCACGGCGATATGGTTTTATACTCGACCGGCGGCACATCCGAAAAGGGGTTAAAAACCAAAGCCGGGTACGAGCT
>CAYRRO010000025.1:0-1355 GCA_964426685.1 uncultured Candidatus Saccharibacteria bacterium | reverse complement strand
CAATCACGCCCGGGCTTTGGTTCAAAATTTTCCTCGTTTATATTTTTAATCACGTCTTTAATGATTTCCCTTTGAGCGTCGACCTGCTTTTGAGTTCTTTTTGTGGAAACTTTATTGCCTGTATTTAAGAAGTAGAGGCTTAGAACATCCGGTTTTATTTTTAAAGCATCGGTGGCTCCCATAGTGTAAATAGTCATCTGCACGTTGTCATCAACATCTTTTTGAGATTTTTCTTTTCCGGTTTTGTAATCAATTATCTCCACGGTGCCGTCGGGTAGTTTATCTATCCTGTCTATTGTTCCTTTTAATTTGGTTCCATCAATACTAAGAACAAATTTTTTCTCCAACCCCAAGTGTTTTACATCCAAATCCTTGTTTTTTTCATAATAATCTTTAAGAATTTTTTTACCCTCTTCAAAAGCATTTTTTCTATCTTTTTCATTTTCATAACCCAGCGGATTCCAGTTTTTTTCAAATATTTCATAAAAATCTTCCAGCGAAGGTTTATTTCCAAACATTATTTTGCTGTGAAATTCATTTAGTGTTTTATGAAAAGTGTCTCCGAAATTTAAGGAACGGCTCGGTGGGGTGGGGATGTTTAAGACGTAAGAATATTTGTATCTTAAGGGGCATATCAGGTAGTTATCTATTTGAGAGTAGCTGATGTGATCTAATTTGTTTCCTTTTAATTCCTTTATTTTTCTAATTTTTGGTGTGAAGGATTTTTTGACTTCGCTGGGAAAGGGTAGTTTGGCTAACTCTTCGGTTGTAAATTCTTTCAATTCAATCTCGGTTTCACTTAAAAATCCGCAAGGTATAGTATCTCTTTTACCACCGTAGTTTTTACCTAGTGTTAGGCAAAGATATTTTTTTGCCCTTGTCATACCGACATAAAAAAGCCTTCTTTCTTCTTGGATGTGCTCGTTTCCGGTCGGCAAGGTCTCTTTTATGAGCTCGTCCGGAATTTTTAAAGTGTCGCTTCTGTTTTTGCTGGGGAATCTTCCTGAAATCAGGTTTACCATAAAAACAACGGGAAATTCCAAACCTTTTGCCGAATGCACTGTCATAAGATTTACCGTATCGATATCCTCAATTTCAGCCTGGGCGGGGTTTTCACCTGCTTCTATAATCATGTCAAAATAATCAACCAAATCTACTATCGTTGGCATTTCTTTTGTTTGGTCGTGCCAATCAATCTCAAATTTCTGAATTCTTTTTAAAAGAAGATTTAAGTTTTTTATGCAAAGTTCGTTTTCCTGAGTTTCTTCTTCTAAAAACATACCGAGGTAATTTATTGAATTAACAAGGTTAAAAGCCATTTCGGTCGGAGTTTGTTTAGTAATATTTTTTTGAAA
>CAYRRO010000024.1:0-6462 GCA_964426685.1 uncultured Candidatus Saccharibacteria bacterium | reverse complement strand
TGTTTTTGACAGAACGAGAATGCCGGACCGAGGAACGAAGTGACGAAGGAGGCGGCGTTGCGAGCTTTAGAGACTCTTACGAATGAATATGAGTTAGAGTGTCTTAGGACGCGTGACCGAGTCCTGTCACCCCGACCATTTTATTTTTACAACTGCATTTAAGTAATTTTAATCAGCATCTTTAAAAAATTTAAAAACTAATTTTCACCCACCACATAAACACTTACTAACTTCTCCCCAGCATCGTTGATAACATGACCTACTAATTTCTTATTTTTAGCTCTAGAAAAATTCTTGTAATCGTTCACTAGAGACATTGGACGTCTGACTGCCAAAATAAACCTATCACCATTGCTAGAAACCTCACGATCTGTATAAAATTCTATTGGGTAAGTAATATCGTTGGTTTCAATTGACAAACTTTTCAAAACTAAACCTCTTTGGATTTCATAACTGTCCATTAAGTAGCCTACCTCACGCCATTTTCTTTGATAAGGGAAACCGATTTTATTATTATAGAAAAAATTTCTATAGTATTTTTTGTCATTATCTTCTATTCCTTCTATTTTTAAAATCAGTAACTTTTTGTCTTGGAGAGGGTATTCTTCACTATAATCTACAAATATCAAATAACTTTGATAATAAAGGGTTAGAAGTACAGCTATTAGTGGTAAATAAACAAGATACTTTAATATTTTTTTACAGATTAATATTCTATTAAGTTTTTTATAAATAGTGATTAAACCCAAACCTATTAAAATATTTAATGGTAAAAAAAGATTATAAATATGAGTTCCCGTATTCTTGAAGATTAATATAAAAAATAGTAATTCAAACACAACCCAAAGTATCACAAAAACTTTGGATTTATTATTGTTAAACAAAAAAGCAATCAAAGATAACGCGAATAACGGTAACAATAGTAACGGATTGTAAAACCTAATCTTATACAAAATCACAGAAAACTGTTTTATTACTGCAGGCACGGTGGTTACTATGGAACCCGCTCTGCTAGATAGATAAACCTTGTCTGCAGAGGAAGATAAGAAATAAATAATATAGGAAATAAGATACGGACCAGCAATTAAAATTAATGGGACAAGATTAATGATAAGCAGTTTTGTTATTAACTTCGTAGAAGATTTATTACTAAGGAATATTTTCGAGACAATTACATAAATAATGTAAGGAAGAATATGTATCGCATCCCAGTGAAATAATAAAGATAATGAAAAGAAAACCATACCTAATAAAGAATTTTTAATTAAGTCATCTTCATCATCACGGATGTTGCTGAAAAAATACAGACTAGCCACCGAGAATAGTATGTTAAAACTTTGATACTGGAAAATTCTTCCTAGTGATACGATAAATCCGTTACTACCAAATAAAAACGCCGATATTAGAGCTACCCTCTTGTCCTTAGTTAATTTAGATACAAAAAGAAAATAAATTGAGACTGATAGACAATTTGCTAAGGCGAAGGGAATACGATAGATAAACTCATTGTAAACATCTCTTGAAAGTATATAAGTAAAACCTGCAATTACATACTGTCCTGGCCCCTTGTGCTGTGAAATAATAAATTCGTTTGAATAAAAACGTCCGTTTTCGCGCAAATAGTTTAAAGCAACTGCCTCATCGTAAATATAATCAGAGTAGGACAAATTCTTAATACGTAAAGGTAAAAAAATTAAAAATAATAAAATAGAAATGTATAAGGTGTTTGACCAGAGTTTATTAAATATTACGGTAAATCTTTTAGTTAAATTCATTATTGACTAGTAATATAAATTTGAGCTACCGAATCTTCAGTATTATTTTTTATTATGCTTATTAAATCTTTATTCTTTTCGCCCGAAAACCTCTTATAATCATTAACTAACGATAGTGGATACCTTATAGCTACAACAAACCTCTTACCTGAATCCGATCTCTTTCTTCCGGTGTAAAAACTAATCGGACATGTATTTTCGTTGCTTTGTATCTTAGTGGATCCTACCTCCAAACCCATTTCTTTTTCATAATCTTTTAAAATAATTTCTATCTGCTCCCACTCCCTTCGCAAAGGGAAGCCTATCTTGTGATTAGTTAGATACTTTTCTTTTTCTTTATTTAAGAAATTACCTATTTCAAAACCCAAAACAGTTTTCTTTCTCCAAGGATACTCATTGGTATGATCTACAAATACTAAATATGATTGATAGTAAAGAAAAACAATTAGAAATAACAATGCAAAGGGTATAAAAATCCTAAATTTTTTTTCATTTTTTATTTTTCCCTTAAAGATAAAAATTAATACCTGGTTGATACCCAGCGATATACAAGTTAACAAGGGAATAAAAATATTGTAGATGTGCGTACCCGGGTTAGTAAAAATTAATGTAAAAATCAAAATTTCGGATACAAACCACAGAAGATAAAAATATGTTTTTTTTATAAATAAAAATGAGACCACCAATAAAAGTAAATAAGATTCAAGAAAAATCAAAGGGTTATAAAGCTTAATTCTAAAAATTATAAATTTAATTCTGTCTATAAATTTGGAAAATGTTATCAAGGATGGACTGACACGTCCTTGAAAATAGGCTTGATTTTCAGCACTGTTTAAAAAGTATTTGAGATAAGGAATTAAATAGACTAGGGCAAGAGAAGCAATTACTAAAAAGTTTAGTAACAGAAATTTCTTCTTAAGTTTAGAGGGAACGTTTTTTTTAAACAAAACGTCTCTTAATAAAATTAAACATACGAAAGGCAGTACATAAATTGCATCCCAGTGTGAGAGAAGCGACAGGCAGAAAAAAATTGTTCCTAAAATTCCGTTTTTTATAATTTTATTTTCATTTTTTTGGGAAACTGACTCGACATTTTTGGCTATCTCACTGTAAAAATAAAGTGTCAAAATTGAAAAGAGCAAATTAAAACTTTGGTATTGAAATATTCTTCCAAAAGCCACTATCAATCCGTTTATTCCAAGTAACATAGCCGTAACAAAAGCTGTAAATTTATTTTTGGTAAGATTTTTAATAAAAAGATAAAAAACTGCAATAGAAAGACAATTAGCTAACGCAAATGGAATACGATAAACAAGTTCATTAAAAACATCGTGTGTAATTAAAAAAATTAAACCTCCAATCAAATATTGCATCGGTCCCTTGTGAAGGGAGATAAAAAAATCTACGGGATAAAAAGATTTATTCACTCTTAACCAGTCCAATGCGACCGATTCATCGCAAATGTACTCTGAGTAACCAAGATTAATAAACCTTAAAGGAATCATAAGTAGAACAATTGCAACAGGAAGGGGTATTTTTAACATTATTCTCTTAAACAACTTAATAGATTTATCTATTTTTTCTTTTATTTTTACCTTCATCTAATGACTTTGGGACAATTTTTTCAAATTGAAAAGTATCAACTGTTGAATATATAACAAAAGGAGAAAGCCACAAAAGGTATTGATCAAAATACACAGGGTTGAAAGAAATAAATATTATTATCGCGAACAAAACATAAGAAAATCTTCCTATCCTTTTTGTAAAAAGCATAAAAACATTTAAAAGAGAGAAGAGAACCAGCGGTAATCTTGGCAAAAGCAATGTAAATGTTGATAAATTTGCGTAGTTTTGCGTGTTATAACGCGTTAGAAGCCTTTGGTATCCGTACAAAACACCGTTGTCACTTTCAGGTGCTCGGGTGAAGCTAAACATAATACTTAGGAAGAATGATTTCGCGTTATCGATAATAAATGGTATAGAGGGTATTAATATCGGAACTGCTATCATTGAAACATCAATAATAAAATCTTTTAATTTTCTTTCTTGGGTAATTAGAGGCAACAAGTAAATAGGAGCAAAGAAAATACCTAAATGTTTTATTCCCAGCGAAATGCCGTACAAAAAGTAGGCGAACCTCACTCTCCTGTTTAAAAAATAAAAAGAAGCAAGAAGAATAGCTATTGCAATAAAATCCTGCTTAGAACTTGAGATGCTGGCAATAGACCATCTATTTAAAACTAAAAAGGCACCTGCTAAAAATCCAAGTATTTTTTTATCATTTTTTCTGAACTGAAGGTAAGTAAAAATAAAAGCAATAAATTGAAAAAGATAAAGAACTTTTCCGAAATTATGATAAAAATCTATAAACTGAAATTTTGAAAACCACGCAATTGCAAGTAAAAAATAATAATAAAGAGGGAATAGGGTAGCGTATTTTTTGTTCCAGACTAAATTACCCTCTAATACTTTGTTGTAAGGGTTTATTCCATTTCCTATGTTCTCCGCAGCTAAGTACTCATAATGTATGTCTGGTTTATTACCCCAATTTGTAGGCGTGTAATTAGCTTTATTGACAATTCTTACTATATAGAAAAGCGCCAGGATAGAAATTATTTCTAAGACTAACGTAGCAGTCTTTTCATATTTACTTAATTTTGACAAGTTCAAAAATTTCTTTTTGTTATTGCTAGTTAATTTCTTAATATTGCCGTTCTTCATTTGGACCTATTTTACAATAATATTTGAGTATAATGAAGTTGCTGGAAATTAGAGTAGAATTGTCATCTTGTATATGTTTCGTATCTTGTGATAATGTATCTTAATCAATATGAACCGAGCAAATTCAAATAACTGTTTTTATAAAAACGGTAAAAAAATCCTTAAAAAGAAAGTTTACAATCTCAAGGATAAAGAAGAGATAAATTCTCTTAGTCCTACACACGTGAATGAAAATATATTTTCTATTGCAGGGGGAATTGAGGATAATAAAAATGTAAAGAGAAGTATCCTTTTTAAATTAAAGAATAAATCCAATAATGTTTTTAAAAAGGTAAGCTCAAAAATAGATAAAACAAATGTCAAAGCGGGAGTTACCGGAGTTTGGGCTTCTTTTTCAATCGTTGCCATATTTGCATTTGTCACATCAATAATGACTATTCCACAAAAAGCTGTTCCTCAGGACACAACAAAATATTCGATATATTCTTCAAAACCTTTAACAATAAAAACAACTACGGCTTCAATATATTCAAGGGATTCAAGAGCCCAAAAAATCAATGCAGTTTACAAAATCTATAGCTGTCCGTTAGAAGGTATGGGAGATGTGATGGTTTACGAGGCGGATAAAAATAACATTCCTTGGTGGGTAGTAGCAGCAATATCTTTTCAAGAATCAGGTTGCGGTAAAAAGACTCCTAAGGTTAACGGAACAGAATCTTACAATGCCTGGGGCTGGGGTGTTTATGGAGGTTACGTTTTTTCATTTGATAATTGGGTGAGAGGCATTGAAACTGTTTCAAAATATTTATCTGATAAATTTTATTCAAAGGGTGTAACAGATACCTGTGAAATTATGAAAACATACACCCCGCCATCGAAAGGGTCCTGGTGTGAAGGTGTAAATCATTTCGGAGACATGATTCAAAACTACGAAACCCCTCTGAATTAACTTTTTATAACTACTAACTCTATGAAATATATCCTATAGCATTTGCACGCAATTGAAAAGTGTGCTACAATCACCCCTTGTATGAGTAAAAAAACACTAAAAAAACAACTTAAAATACTGCCTTTTGTAGCTATCTTTACGTGGATGGCTGTCCTTGTAACTGTAGAGAAAAACAAACCTGTGGACACTTCAATGAGCTTTATAGGAAAAGAAATGGATACAGGTAGAGAAGAGAAGATTGAATCATTGGAAAAATTCTTTGAAGCTCAAAAATCTCCTTTAAAAGACGATGCTGATGCGTTTGTCAGAGTAGCAGAAAAATATGGTCTAGATTACAGACTCTTACCCGCAATATCATGCATGGAATCTTCATGTGGTAAAAGAATGCTGCCCAATTCTTACAATCCTTTTGGGTGGGGTATTTACGGTAAAAACGCTATCTATTTTGCGTCATTTGAAGAAGCTATCGAAACAGTAGGGAAGGGAATATCCGAAAAATACGTATCTAAAGGTTTAGATACTCCTGAAAAAATTGCCCCGGTGTACACACCTCCTAATTCAGTGAACTGGAGAAACGGAGTAAACTTCTTTATTAGTAAAATTGAAAACCCGAAGTTGATAGACAGTAGCATTCTGTTTGCTTCTTAAGTTTTAAAAGTTCGGAACTGAGTCAAAAAGTAAAAGTCAATAAAAGGGTAAAATAATAAAAAATATAAAATGAAGAAGCCCGCCGAAGGCGGGCTTCTTTTTGTTTCTGCTATAATTATTTTGTTTGAACTAGAATTTCATGGGCGAGTGGCCTAATACTTGCATTAGCAAGTATTTCTACGTAAGTAGAGAATAGGCACACGCGCACGGCTTTAGATCCTTTAAGAGCGTAAGACGTGCGGAAGACTAAAGTTCATTTAAAATATTAATAGTAGATAAATCATGGGCGAGTGGCGGAATTGGCATACGCGCACGGCTTAGGACCGTGTCCGAAAGGGTGGAGGTTCGAGTCCTCTCTCGCCCACCAAA
>CAYRRO010000023.1:0-6885 GCA_964426685.1 uncultured Candidatus Saccharibacteria bacterium | reverse complement strand
TCAAAGCCAACAATATTATTTTTTAAGTCTTGTGAGATTGTATGTACTTCGGGTAACTCAGGCATGTTTTTTATGTTCTTCCCATTTTTCCCTAACAAAGTTTTCAAATTCGGACTTGAATCTTTCTTTGGAAAATTTCTGAGAATGTGCAGTAATTTTTTCGTGATCGAATTTTTTGTTTTTAATCATTTGATCAAACTCTACCAATTTTTCCGAGAGAGTCTTTGGGTCCTCGCCCTCAAAAAACATACCGGTTTCGTTTTCAATTATTGTTTCCAAATGACCGCCTGATTTATGAGCCAGCACCGGCTTGCCGTGCGCCATAGCTTCCACAGGTACAATTCCAAAATCCTCATCAACAACGGGGTTTATTAAACCCATACAGCCTTCAAGCAGTCTGTTTTTTTCCTCGTCCGAAGCCCTTCCTTTAAATACAATGTTGTCCCCGGCGATAGATTTTAAGTACTCTTCTTCTAAACCGGACCCTACAATAATTAATTTATATTTAACTTCGTTAAAAGCTTTTATTAAAAGGTCGAAATTTTTGTATTTTGATAGTCTTCCTACGGCAAGAAAATAAGGTGTCTCTGCCTTTTTTAAACCATCTTCTTTTTGAAAATTGGTCTCAACAGGCGGGTAAATTACTTTTGCATCTCTTCCATAAAATTTTTGAATTCTTCTTCTGGTGTTTTCGGAGTTGGTAACTAAATAGTCAGGTCTTTGTGCGGCAACGTAATCCCAAAGTCTAATGAAATTGACCAGGTAACTGTAAAAAGGTTTGAACAAGGGTTTTTGCCATTTTGTAGTTTCCTGAGAGTATTTGTATAAAAATCTCGGTGGAGTATGTATGTAGGTAATGTGCAGTTGCTCGGGTTTTGTTAAGATTCCTTTGTTCCAAGTGGTTCCGCTGGATACGACTATGTCGTATTCTCTGAAATCAAAGTTTTCAAATATTGTAGGCATTCTAAAAAGAAAAAAAAGTTTTTCCGTAATACCCCCAAACAATCCTTTTGGGTAAATTATTTCTCTTTCGGTAATGCTTTTAGGCATACTTTTAGAGTCGTATTTAGCCGTAAATATTGGTGCCTCGGTAAATATTTCGGCTATAGCCTCCAGGGTTTTTTCTGCACCCCCGAATTGAGTTAAAAACTCATGTGCTATTGCAATCTTAGGTTCTTTCATATTCGTATTATAACTTATTTATTTTAATTATTTTTATTATTATCTAAATTTTTTAAGAATATATATGAAAACTATTGACACGCATTTTAAATTATGGGTTCATTTAGATATGAGCAAGAGGTCGGTATTATCAATGGTTTTAATTTTTATTGTTTTTATGGTTGTACCTGTGGCTTTTTGGGTTATTTCTTCAAGCAAAAAAAATTCCGAAAATGTTAAGGGAGCTAACGTAAGTAGCGGGGGAGCTACGGTAAAAATAATTTCTAAAAATGGTTCCTGGGATATGTATAAATATCTTTGTAAGGATTCTACAGAATGCTTCGAATCGTTTTCTTCAGGAAAAATGGTTGAAAAAACCAGCGGGGGAGGGGTTGAAGATCAGTTTGTAAATTTGGGTTATTCTTCCGATTGGGCTGATTACGAATTTTTAAAAATATGTGTTGAGTCCGGGTGGGGTTCTATCGAGAGATCTTTTGTAGCTTCAAAATCCGACGGTTTTGATAATATAATTGTTCGAAACATTGGAAATAACGGCAATGATTACCACGTTGTTTTAATACCGACTAATATGCTTGAACAAACAAATTTTGAGATTGTATCTTTTACGGATAATTAAGAAATAATCGTTTTAATTTTTATATTAATAATCTAAAATATATTTTATGCAAGTCATTGCCCGCAATTCCAAACTTTGGGAGTACATGTCCTCGGAGATACGCGATTTGATAGAGGATGGAGAAATAATTTTAAATTTTGTGTTTGAAAATAAAGACAAAGCTGACATCTCAGATTATTCATTTTTAGTGTTTCCATTTGCAAAAGCTTATGAAGGCTTTTTAAAAAAATTTCTTTGGGACATTGGTCTTATTACCGAAGACGATTATTACGGTGATGAAATTAGGATAGGTAGACTTTTAAATCCTAATTATGAGGATAACACGAG
This sequence comes from uncultured Candidatus Saccharibacteria bacterium, assembly GCA_964426685.1. Classification (GTDB taxonomy): domain Bacteria; phylum Patescibacteriota; class WWE3; order UBA101185; family UBA10185; genus JAAZNV01. Next base: position 4,760 of record CAYRRO010000023.1, on the reverse strand, counting down.
TGTTTACGGAAAGGTTTGTGGGCGTTCTAAGGGCGGTAAGGCCATTGCTCAAAAGCTTTGGGATGCTTGGAAAAGGGGTAGAAATACAGTTTTTCACTACTTCCCACATAATTTTAAAAAATTGGAATACAACGAGGCTTTAGATGTTATTAACGATTTGATTAATGCAATGTCCCAAGTTATATCTGTTTGTTTGGCTAAAAAAGATTATTGATTTAATTTCCCACTTGTTAGGTTTGAAAGATTGCCTCTTTTACCTTTATTTTTCCTGTAATTTTTTGGGAAAGATTTATATGAATTGTTTGCTCGTGTTCTTCTTCCATAAACCCTTCTATATATTGAGATTTATATATTAAATTAATTATGCCTTCGGTGGTTATGTAAAAGGGGATTTCGTATAATTGCCAACTATCTCCATTATCCAAAGAATAATAGGTATTAATATTTTGTGGATTTTCCTGATTTTCTATGAATAATTCTATAAGAGGGGGTTCAGTAAACCAGCCATCATTTTGACTACCCGATATTATAATGCCGGTAGAAACAGGCGTTGTGTTTTCTTTTTCACCAAATACAGCAAACCGACTTAGGTGGTTAACCGTAGCACTAATTTTGTTTAACTGTTTGTTAAATGAGCTGGGTATTTTTTCCCATATGTTTGAAACTTCATCGTAAAAATAAAGACTTAAAGTATTTAGATTTACATTGATGAGGTCTTCAGAAGGAACAAATACTTCTATAAAAACAGGATTTATAAAACTCACTATGTTTTGTCCTGTTTGGTCAAAAGATTTTAAAATAAATGAAGTGTGGTCTATATACTTTAGAATTTGACTGTAAGTATCTTGGCTTGGCTTCACATAACTTAACATTTTTGTTGTAAAAAGATATATTGGATTCTCAAAAATTGCGTGTTTATTTTCTAAAACTATTTCATTAGAAGATGCTTTGGGGTTAATCGTTTGGACTGCGTTTCCGTTCACATAATTCCAAAGATAGGTGCTTCCAATTCCTACGTGAGAGCCCAAAGCATCTTCCCAGGAATAATTTTCCCAGGGGTCGTTTTTTTCTTTACATTGCCAACCAAAAGGATCCGTCCTACCTGTGGGAAAGTCATCATTAAAATTTCCGTTATCGTCTTTATCCTTAGTGACCTCAAAATGTAAGTGTGGTCCCGTAGTTCTTCCTGTTAATCCGACCTTTCCAATTACATCCCCTGTCCCAACCCATACAGGACCGCTCTTAGTTAAAATCCCATCTTCCTGTAAATGCATGTAGGTTGTTTGATATCCATTTAGATGGTCTATTTTTATCGAATTTCCGCAGTCTTTGCAGTAGTAATAAGACGCGTATCCGGAAGATGAAGCAATTATTTGAGTACCGTAATTTAAACCAAAATCATATCCACTGTGAGAGCTGTAATACAATTCAGGTTCAGCACCTTTAATGCCCAGAAAATTTAAAGTTGAGTTGTTTTCATTTTCGGGTTCAAGGTGGTGGGTATAACCCAGCAGAGGATAAGAGTGATCAAAAAACGAGGTAATTTTATCGATTAATTCATTTTCATTTTTGTAATTCCACGGAATATTTAAAAAAGAATTATAAGCTAAATTAGTTGTAGGTATCTCGGTTTTAAAAATCCCCATAGATAATACTGAAGAAAATAGTAGGGGTGGCTCTGAGTATATTGTTCCTAAACTTACTACCTTATTTATGGTAGAGGTGTTTAATCCGGTATTTTCCCATGAAACACCTCCATTTTCAGATACAAAGACCGAATAGTTTTGTTTCTCCTCGTCGTACCTTCCTGCATAATATTTATTTTCAAATTTTACTATTTTATCTACAGAATAATTTCCGAAACTAAGTACCTTTTCCCAAGTTAGTCCGGTATCCTTGGATATGTAAAGACCTTTTGTTCCTGAAGATCCGGCAAAAATAATATTTCCGTCTATTAAAAAGGAGGATATTCCAAGGTTATACAGTGCAGGAATTTCCTCCCACGTATTTCCTTTGTCAGTGGTTTTATAGACTCTGGATAGTGTAGATATGATGGTGATGTTCTCAGAGCTTTTTAGCCCGTATATTTTCAAGCTGGTTCCGCTTCCCTCAAAGACCTTATTCCAAGTTTGACCTTCGTCCGAAGATGTATAAACACCGTAGAGCTGGGTTCCTATGTAAATTGTTTCGCTATCCCTGTCTATTTTTGTAGAGCTTGGCGATAACCACAGGTTTTGCCATGTTTCTCCCATATCATCGGAATAAAAAAGACCGTAAGTGTTGGCGACATTGTAGTAAGTTACTGCATATATAATTCCGTTAAAATATTTAAGATCGACTATGCCTCTATGTTCAAGACCAATAAATTCCCAAGTTTTGCCGAGATCTCTTGAAATATGAATTCCGTTCGGCGGGTAGGACTCACTTATTATTCCCGTAAAGAACTCGCCTGCTAATATACCTGCGGGTGTAGTTTCTACAACGTTTATATATTGAGGATTCAAAGTATGAATTTTCTCCCAAACTTCTGCTTCAACCTCTTGAGTTGTTATTTTTAATAAGGTTACAGCTGTAAATAATAGGAAGACAATTTTTCCGGAAATAGTATGATTTTTTAAAAATTTTAACATTTGATTTTCTGTTTCTTATTTACATTTTGTTTGGGTTTGGTTCAACCGAGTATTGTCTAATAAGAATAGAGAATTGGGATAATTCAAAATAAAATAGTAAAATAGCGGTTGATGAACAGTCTTGTAGATAAAATAAAAAATAATAACCCCGATTTGGATGAATCCGAAATATTAGGTATTTTATGGATTCTAAAAAATAAGCCGGGTCTTTCAAATAATGATCTAGTAACTTATACAGGTTTACCAAAGGAAACCCTGAAAAAATTTAAACAGAGCATTCCCGAGCTTTTGTCCGATTTAGAAGGAGATAACGTGGTATTAAGCACTGAGGGAGAAAAGTTGCTAAAGAGTACCGACATAGAGTGTCATAAATGGTCGCTTGCGGATATAGTGGATTTTTCAAATGAAGATAAAGAATATATTGAGGAAATAAAACTTATTAAAAGTAAATACAGCGCAAAACCTAAACGTGATTACGATCAATTTTTAGCTACTCCTGAATCCACTTTTTTAAAGTCAAAAATATTGGTGGAGAAGGGTCTTGTAAACCAAAAATCAATGGCTTTTATAGGTGATGATGATTTAAATTCTATATCACTGGCTGTAATAAATAAAAATTATAAAAACATTGTAGTTTTTGAGATTGATGATGAAATTATTACCAATATTAAAAAAGCTTGTGTTGATTTAAATATAGATAATCTGATAGTAGAGAAGTACGACGCTCGAAAAGATATTGAGAACAAATATTTCGGAAAATTTGATACTGTTGTTTTTGACCCTCCTTATACCAAGAGCGGAGTTACATTATTTTTACAAAGAGCAACCGACCTTTTAGGAAAGATTAGAGATTTTGATAGAAAATTTGTAGTTATGTACTACGGAAACAGTTTTAAGTCCCCTGAAAAAAATTTAAAAATTCAGGAGGTTATTGGTAATTTTGGATTTTCTATTGAGGATAGAATAGAGAAGTTTGCAAGATACTCCGGCGCAGAGTCGATAGGCAATGCCAGTTCTTTGTATATTTTAAAAGCTAATAAATTCACACGGGGGCTGGGGGGTGTTTCTGAAAACATTTATACATATGAAAAAACTTCGGAGGAAAAGTTTCCTTTTGTTGATCATGTAGTTTTTAAAGTTTATGAGGTAAAAAAGGAGATTTCATTATCAAAAAAGAGGATGTTGGATATAACGGAAAATATTTGTAAAAGACATAGATTAAAGGTGGTCGATAAAAAGATGACCGATTTTAAAGGAGGGGGGATGACGATTAGTTTTATTTTGGCAAACTCTAATTTGACCATACACACATGGCCGGAATTAAATGCAGTACACATAGACTTAATTACCTGTTCTCCGATATTCAACAAAGATGGTTTGTACACTAGTATTTCCGAACTTTTTGACACTCTAAAGGTTGAATGTTTTTATATTGAATAGGATTTATTTGACATTTGGATTAGGTATTGCTATTTATTTAACACTGAAGTAGAATTCAACTCTTGAACTTTGAAAATTTTCCTTATGAGTTTTAAAAGTCCATTTTTTATAAATGGCAAGGGGTTTTTTAACCTCTGCGAGACAAACCGGATTAAAAAAATGTGAGAATCTCTTACAAGATTTGGAAGGCGGAAAGAACGGATGCTATTAAACGTCCACTAACGCATTTGTGGAAGTTTTTTAGCAGAAAGCTTTTATTAAGAATTTGATCCTGGTTCAGGGTGAATGCTAGCGGCGTGCTTAAGGTATGCAAGTCAAACCCGCGCAAGTGGGTGGCGAACGGCTGAGTAATACGTAGGAATCTACCTCTAAGTAAGGCATAACCCATCGAAAGATGGGATAATTCCTTATGTGATGGCAACATCAAAGATTTATCGCTTAGAGATGAGCCTGCGGCCTATCAGGTAGTTGGTTGGGTAAAGGCCTACCAAGCCTATGACGGGTAGCTGGTATAAGTGTATGACCAGCCAGAGGGGCACTGAGATACGGGCCTCACCCCTACGGGGGGCAGCAATCGGGAATTTTGCGCAATGGACGAAAGTCTGACGCAGCGACGCCGCGTGAAGGATTAAGGCCTTCGGGTTGTAAACTTCGTTGTAAGCACCGGCTAACTACGTGCCAGCAGCAGCG
>CAYRRO010000022.1:2125-6927 GCA_964426685.1 uncultured Candidatus Saccharibacteria bacterium | reverse complement strand
GTAAGAATATTGCGGAGGTTTAAATTTATATACCTTCATTTTGTCGGGAAAATCAGTTGGTAGTTTGGCATTTGTGGTATTGAGAGTGTAAGTAATATTTTCATTATTAATTTTCTTTTTTACAAATTCTAATTGGTCTAGCTGATTGTAGATAGTGTTCGGTGGAATTTTTTTAACAAATATTGCTTTAAATAATGAAACCGACCCGGGGAATATTACGTAAGCCACAAGGTAATAAGAACTTATCGTTAAAAATAAATATTTAACAACTTTTTTTACCATTTCGGCAGTTTTAGTAAGATTCATTTGTTTAATTTTAACAGATACGGAAAATAATTCCGAGATACCTCTTTATATTACACCATTTGTTTTCGTGCTAAAATCGTAAATATGAAGATGAGAACAAGATTAGCACCAAGTCCGACGGGTGAGATTCACGTCGGAAGTATAAGAACACTTTTGTATGACTACGCATTAGCAAAACAGTCGGGAGGTGAATTGGTATTAAGAATAGAAGATACTGACCAGAGCAGGTACGTTGAAGGGTCGGTTGAAAGGATGCTCAAGGTAATAAAAGATTATGGTTTGTTGTGGGACGAAGGCCCGGAGTTCGGTGGTCCTTACCAACCTTATTTTCAATCACAAAGACTAGATATTTACAAAAAGTATGCCGAGGAGCTTGTTCAAAAAGGCAAGGCTTATTACTGTTTTTGCGATGAGGAGAGATTAAATAAGTTAAGAGAAGAACAGAGAGAAAGAGGGGAAATTACAAAATATGATAGATTTTGCCTAAATTTAACTAAAGAAGATGTCGAAGATAATTTAAAAAAAGGAAAACCCCACGTCATTAGAATGAAAGTTCCATCTGATGTTGATATTGAGGTTGAGGATATGATTTTAGGAAAACTAACATTTCCTTCTAATGATTTAGATGACCAGGTTTTAATAAAATCAGACGGTTTTCCAACATATCATTTAGCCGTGGTGGTGGACGACCATCTTATGAACATCACCCACGTTCTACGGGGTAGGGAGTGGCTTCCCTCCACCCCTAAACATGTGCTTTTATACGAATTTTTCGGTTGGGAAAAGCCAAAATTTGTTCACCTTCCTTTGTTGAGGGAAACTGATAGTACAAAAAAATTATCAAAAAGAACGGGATCGGTTAGCGCGCTTGGGTTTTTACAAGAAGGGTATCTTCCGGAAGCTCTCTTAAATTTTATGATGTTTTTAGGATGGAATCCCGGTACTGAAAGGGAAGTGTACTCATTGGAAGATTTTGTAAAAGACTTCTCTATAGAAAAAATTCAAAAATCTGAAATGGCCGCTTTTGATAGACAAAAACTTTTATGGTTCAACGGTCTTTATATCAGAAATTTACCCATCGAAGATTTATGGAATAGAGTAGTGAGGTGGCATGAAGAGTACTCAGAAAAACTTAATTTAAAAAATTCTACTGACGCTAGAAATTTAAAAATATTAGAAATTGTTCGAGAAAGAATGAAGAAACTTAGTGAGTTTAACGACATTACTTTTTATTTCTTTGAAGAACCTAAAATAGATAAAAAAACTGCGGAAAAATTTTCAGGTGATTCCAAAAGAGCTCACGAAATAATTGATAACTTTATTGAAGTTTATAAAAATATTCCGAGCGAAAAATGGAACGTTACTGATTTGGATACTATCTCTCATGAAAAACTTGTAGAATTTTCATATAAACCAAAAGAGGCCTTTATGACAATAAGATATGTCACGACAGGGTGTGAATCTACCCCTCCTCTATTTGATGTCCTTGGTTTACTAGGAAAAGAAGAGACACTAAAAAGACTTAAGAAATTTTAGCAAACTATAGACGTCGTAATATATTTCATACTTCGGGTAACTTCTCTATTAAAAATAGAAAATTCTAATTGATAAAAACACCAGTGCTGGTAAAATAAATTTATTATTTAAAAATAAGGAGGCATCGTATGGCAGCAAAAACATCTTCTAAAATAAAAGAAGTTAAAGATAAATCTCCCGCCCAAGAAGGAAAAGATTTAGCTCTAAAAACAGCTATTGATCAGATAGAAAAAAATTTTGGAAAGGGTTCTATTATGAAGTTGGGCGGTTCGGTAGGTGAAAGAACTATTCCGGTAATTCCTACAGGTTCCATTGCTTTGGACATGGCTTTGGGCGTCGGAGGAATTCCCAGAGGAAGAATTATTGAAATTTACGGGCCGGAGTCTTCAGGAAAAACTACATTGGTTCAACATATCATCGCTGAAACTCAAAAGCTGGGTGGCACCGCTGCTTTAATTGATGCTGAAAATGCTTTTGATCCCTCTTACGCTGAAAAAACAGGAGTTGATGTTGAAAATCTTTTGGTTTCACAACCCGACACAGGTGAACAAGGTTTAGATATTGCAGAAACTTTAATAAGGTCAAACGCTGTTGATTTGGTGGCTATTGACTCCGTTGCCGCTCTGGTGCCTCGGGCTGAAATAGAAGGAGATATCGGAGATAGCCACGTGGCAATGCAAGCAAGATTAATGAGCCAGGCTTTAAGGAGATTAAGCGGGGCAATAAGCAGATCAAAATGCACAGTTGTTTTTACTAACCAGTTGAGATCAATGATTGGTGTTATGTTCGGTAATCCGGAAACCACCGCCGGTGGCAAGGCTCTTAAATACTACGCTTCAATTAGAATAGACATAAGAAAAATAGGTACACTAAAAAGAGGTGACGAGTTTTACGGTATCAGAGCAAAAGCAAAAGTTGTAAAAAACAAAGTTGCTCCTCCGTTTAGATCGGCAGAGTTTGATATTTTATTCAATGAAGGAATTAGCAAAGAAGGTAATTTAATAGATGTGGGTGTGGATTTGGAAGTAATCAAAAAGAGCGGGGCCTGGTTTGAATTTAACGGTGAGAAGATTGGTCAGGGCAAGGACGCAGCAAGAATGTATGTTAAAGAAAATCCTAAGATTAGTGCTGAGATAGAAAAAGGTATAAGAAACTCACTTAAAGAAAAGAACGACATACCTTTAAATATAGGGACAAAGGAACCGGAAAAATCTTCAGTAGACGAGCCTTTAGAAGAGTAAAATATTAAATAATGGATTTGAATAATTTAGATAAAGCATACTCAAGGGTGTATTTCAAAGTGTTGAATTTTTTATCTTTTAGTAAGAGAAGTGAAACCGAAATACTTGGAAAAATTCAAACATATATTTCAAAAACACGCCTTTCTCCAAAAGAAAAAGAAATTTTAAAGGATCGTGTAATTACAAATCTTAAAAATGACGGTTACTTAAAAGAATCAAATGATGAAGATTATGCCTCATCCTATATTCAAGGTTTAAAAAATTCAGGCAAACCTTTTAACAAAATTCGAGCCTTAAAATTTTTATTAAAAAAAGGAATTTCAAAAGATATTATTGATGATTCATTGTCGGAAATTGAAGATGAAGATATTTATGAAAGTGTTTTGAGAGAAGCCGAAAAAAAGATTAAATACATCAAGGGAGAAAACGATTTTCAAAAAAAGCAAAAATTAACGACATTTCTGATAAGAAAGGGCTATCCTTACGAAATCGTGTCTTCCGTGGTTGACACTTTAACTTAGTTGCAATAGAATCATCCTGTGGAATTTGCTATGAAAAAAGATTTTTCGTTTACAAATATGAATACTTTTTGTTGTTATAACGATATATATCGGGTGTAAAACCTTTTTAAAGCAATTCCCATAAAATTTAAAACCTTATGTAATAGGTTGGATTTATTGTTGATATATGGAGGAAATAAAAAATGGATTCACTAAATATTATAGTTATAGTAACGGCCCTTTTGGGTCTGTCCGGGGGTTATGTTTTCTATTCCAAGAAAAATAAAAAGGAAGAAACCCCGAAAGTAGTAGAAAATTCACAAGTCGAACCTGCGCCTAAAAAATCCCATGAAACGAGGATAGATGTGGAAAATGACCCTGTTGTTATGGAAGCAAAAGCTAAGGCAAGAGAACTTGTTGTCGAGGCTAAAGACGAGGCATTAAATATCCAGACTAAAGCTCAGGATCAAGCCAGAAAAATCAAAGAAGATGCTCTTGAAACTGAAAGAAAGTCTATGGTTTTAAAAGCTCAAGTTGATGCTAAGGCAAAAGAACTTGAATCAAAGGCAAAAAGCCTTGTTTCTATAAAAGAGAATCTTGAAAAAAAGCAGGAAGAAATTGAGAACTTTCACAGAAAAAAACAGGAAGAGATGGACAATTTTAATAGAAAGCAACAGGAAGAAATTGAAAAAATAGCCTCAATGTCTAAGGAAGAAGCTCGTGAAATACTGCTTAAAAATTTGGATAAAAGCTTGGCTGAAGATAAAGCCAAAAGAATAAGAGAAAAAGAAGAAGAAATTCGAAGAGATTCTCAGGAGATGTCAAAACAAATCTTAATGGAGGCGCTGGAGTTCGGGTCTACGGACATTGTAATTGAACACTCCACTTCAAAAATTAAACTTCCTGATGAAGATATAAAAGGAAGAATTATAGGAAAAGAGGGGAGAAATATTAGAACATTTGAAGAATTAACAGGGGTTGATCTTGATTTGGATTCTTCACCCGGGGACATAATTGTTTCATGTTTTGATTCAGTTAGAAGGGCAGTTGCTACAGCAGCTTTAGAAAGATTAGTTGCAGACGGTAGAATTCAGCCCGCAAGAATTGAAGAAATTGTTGATCAAACTAAAAAAGAGATGGATAACATTATGTATAAGGCCGGAGATTCTTTATGCCATAAATTAGGTTTATATAATATCCCTAAAGAACTAATTCAGAC
>CAYRRO010000022.1:0-2025 GCA_964426685.1 uncultured Candidatus Saccharibacteria bacterium | reverse complement strand
CATGATGACAGACAGACAACCATTGAATCAGCCATCGTTACACTTGCTGACCACGTTAGTGGAGCGAGGCCCGGTTCCCGAGGTGAGGATTATGAATCGTACGTAAAAAGATTAAAAGATTTGGAAGAGGCAGCAATGTCTTTTGACGGCGTAGAAAAAGCCTATGCAGTTTCAGCCGGAAGAGAAGTAAGAGTGTTCGTAAAGCCGGAAAAGGTAGATGATTACTCAACGGCTCTATTAGCAAAAGAAATTGCCAGAAAAATAGAACTTGAACAGAACTACCCCGGTGTAGTAAAAGTAATAGTAATAAGGGAAACCAGAGTTTCCGAAACCGCTAAATAGCCATCGGGCAATTTTAATCTATTGGGATTAGAATATACTCGGTAGCAGAAAGGTTTTTTATGTACTATATCTTAATAAGCGTATTTGCTCTGCTTATATTTATTCTTTTCATAAAGGCCCTTGGGTCCGTTATAAAAGGAATAATTACCACTGCTTTTGTGGTAGCTGTATTAGCATTTATAGTAATTATGGGTAAATCAATGAGTGAACCGATGGATGTTTTTGGTATGTATAGAATAGATAAAATGCAAATTACTAAATTTGATAGGTAGTTAAAAAGGAATAAAAATGAAAATTTTATATGTGGGAGAAATAGTTGCAAAACCCGGAAGAGAGGTAGTTCAAAAATTTTTACCGGAAATAATAAAGGAACATAAACCTGATGTGGTTTTTGCAAACTGCGAAAATCTTTCGGGAGGCAGGGGAATTACAGAAGAGAAAATAGAACAAATGAGAATGGCGGGGATAGACTACTTTACAAGCGGGGAACATATTTTTCAGGAAAAAGGAACTGAGGATTTTATAAATAACGTACCGGTTTTAAGACCTGCAAATTATCCTGAAGGAACTCTTGGTGAAGGATACAAGATAATTGATTCAGGGAAAAACGGTAAGGTGCTTTTAATAAACTTAATGGGGCTGACTTCGTTCGGTGGGAAGAACGCTTTTTTGGATAATCCTTTTTCAAAAATGGATGAGATTTTAGAAAAAACAAAAGATGAAAAAGTTGATGCAAGGATTGTGGATTTTCATGCGGAAGCCACCAGCGAGAAGTATTCTATGGGTTTTTATTTAGACGGTAGAGTAGATGCCATTATAGGTACTCATACACACGTTCCAACATGCGATAACATAGTATTACCCAAAGGAACATTGTACCTTACTGATGTAGGTATGTGCGGAGCTATAGACTCGTCATTGGGTGTAAAGGTTGATATAACAATAAAAATGTTTTTAACTGCGATGAATCAAAGATTTGAGTGGGAAAATGCTGGTAGAAAAGCTTTTCGCAGTGTATTATTAGATTTACAATCAAAAAAGATTGTTAGGATAGATAAAATAATATAAGTTGCCTGACCGGGCAGCAATTTACCTTTGAGAGGGGGTGTTAATAAATGACAAAAATAGATTTAATTGCAAAAGTTGCAGATGTAGCAGGAATGACAAAAGTCGACGCAACAAAAGCTGTTGACGCAATCTCCGCTGCAGTAGAAAAGTCCCTATCAAAAGGTGAGAAAGTAACATGGACAGGTTTTGGTACATTTGAAGTAAGATCAAGAGCAGCAAGAATGGGAAGAAATCCTCAAACAGGGGCACCATTACACATCGCAGCAAGCAAAACTCCAGCTTTCAAAGCAGGAAAGAGCTTGAAGGATGCTGTTAAATAAGTGATTTAACGCTGTACATTTAGATGTACACAGTGAAGGCTCTCCGCCGAAGGCGGAGAGCCTTCTCGTTTGGTTTCTCTCTTTCCTTTCGTTTGCTTTTTTATATAAAATGTTAAAATATACAGTCGTATTTTAATAAATGTTAAAATAAAAATCGTATGGCTATAGCAAAAGACTATTATGAAACTCTGGGTGTGACTAAAAACGCAACCGCAGATGAAATAAAAAAATCCTACAGAAAGCTCGCAAGAGAGCATCATCCTGATATGGTAAAAGAAAGCGACAAATCTGCCGC
>CAYRRO010000021.1:0-7161 GCA_964426685.1 uncultured Candidatus Saccharibacteria bacterium | reverse complement strand
CTGGAAGCCGGGATTTCTTCAGCCTGAAGAAAAGTTGGAGGAAGAGGCAGATAAATTATCAGAATATCAAAGTTCTACAAAACCTCCTGTGGCGGAACCTTCCACGGAAGTAAGAGACTCTTTTGTTGAGAAAGTTACCGCCGGGGACAAACCAATATTAGAAGAAATCGATAGCATGCCTTCAAATTTTTCAGAGCCTTTTAAAAAATATATTAGAGATTTCAAGCACAGTGTAAAGGAGGAAAATAAAAAATCCTCCAATCCAATATATGTAGATGAAATTGCCTCAAAAGTAGCGAAATTTTACGAGACCGTCAGAAGAATAGTTGATTGGAAAGAGGAGCATCTTATAAGAAGAGCCGCAATAGAAAGAGTCCTTAAAAGAAGATTCGTCTCTAAGGTTTACGGTATAAGTATTATTCCCGATGTAAAACCGGCAGATGCCGCCGAGCCTTTTATATTGGAATTGATAAGAAGCGGATATTTCCCTAACGGTAAGATAGGTAAAGAAAAGATTTTTGAAATTCAAAATTGTTTAGAAAAATACCTTTATATTTTGACTAATGCAGTAGTAATAAATGATGAGGAGGCTAAAACTAAAAAAGAACAAAAAGCGGGGGTTAAGAAAAAGATTAATTTTTATAACTGGGTAATAGAAATTGCCGCCTGCGAGATAGAAGAGATTTTAGACGCTCCTTTAAGGGAATATGCATTAATGAACTTGATGACAGAATCTTTGATGCAAAGGATAAGAATTATACCTGAAAATGAAATCTCAGAAGAAGATAAATACATGCAAACTTACATCTCTGTTCACAGAACTTTATATAATTTAGACAAGCCTATTACAATTTTTCATTTATTAAAATATAAGTACCCGGAATTTTTCTCATCGTCCGAATATTTGCCCGAATTTACGTCAAAAATATTTGATATTTGGAATGAAATTGAAAGTTACTTAAACTATAAAAAAGGCTCTGAATTTTTCAGAGTCGCCGAAAAATATGATGCAGCATATCTATTGATTGGTGATTCTATGAATTCGATGGAGAAGGAAGTAGAGTTTATTGAGAAAAAGGTTTCTGATACCGGAATTTTTATTCAGGCAGTTGAAAATAAATACAATGAAAGATTAGCTACTTTGAAAAAAAGATTATCCAGGTTAGCTGTATTTTCTACCCTCTCTATTTTTGTCGCGGGTGCGGCAAGTTTGTTGATATTTGAAATTCCTATAGCTAAATGGGTTAGGGGCTATTTCAGTCCTTGGGCTATTGTAGCTGATTTGGCAATACCAACAGCTTTAATGTTTATCCTTGTTTGGATGATTAGACCTCCTTCGGGAAATAATTTGGAATCAGTAAAAGAAGAGGTGTCAAAAATTGTTTATACAGTTGAGGAAATGGATATTTACGAAGTAAAACTTAAGAAAAAGATTAGAAAGTTTTTAAATTTTATGTTTGCTTTAATTTACATAACCGGAGGTTTAATTTCTCTCTACGGAATATACTGGGTTTTTAAGATTGCAAATGTGCCATGGACTTCTCTTTACATAAATACCGGAAATGTTGCTATGGTGGTTTTTTCAGCTATGGTTATTAGACAAAGATCCAGAGAACTTACAATCGTTGAAAAAGAAAATATTATTGAGTTTCTTTTGGATTTCTTTTCGATTCCTCTTGCGAAAATAGGGGGTTGGATATCTTCAAAATGGAAAGAATACAACATTGTAAGTGTGTTTTTTATAGCTTTGGTGGACTTTCCTTTTTCCAGTTTTGTAGCAATGATAGAAGGCTGGAGAAATTTTATAAAAGATAAAAGGTCAGAATTGAACTGACCTTTATTCTAAAAACTTCATTTTTAATTAAGTTCTTAATTTAGCATTGCTACCGAAAGAGTAAGCACTGAGGCAAAAGACACCCACAAAATGTAAGGAATTAAAAGACAAGAAGCTTTTCTATCTATTTTCCTAAATAGAATTATTGTGTAAAGAATTGCTAGCCAAAGAAAAATTATTTCCACGAAAGCTAGGGCGGGGTTTTTCAACCCAAAAAATATTATTGACCAGAGTGTGTTTAGAACAAGTTGAACAAAAAATATTTTAAGAGCCTTGTTTCTTGCTTCATTTTTTTCAGATAACCAAATAATTGAAACCGCTATTCCCATCATTACAAAAAGAGTTGTCCATACGGGAGCAAAAACCCAACTTGGCGGATTTAAAGGCGATTTATTTATAGTTGTATACCAACCTTTTACTGCCGGGGCGGTGAAAAGAGAGCCGATAATTCCGGCCATTTGGCAAATTAATATAAACCCTATATATGTAAGTACTTTTTTATTTTTCATGTCTAAATTGTATCATCTTTGGTTATTTCAATAGGATGCCATATAATTAAATACATGGCTGCCTATTTAATTAAATTTCTCTTTGGAGTAATAATTCTCCTTTTAGCTACTCAGTTATTTGTAAAACTTGCAATTAAACTTTCGGAGGTTTTTAGAGTCTCTCCTTTAATCATCGGCATGTTGATAATTTCTTTTGGTACTACTTTACCCGAACTTTCTGTTGCTATAACTTCTTCAAGGTCGGGAAGTGTTGGTCTGGCGTCAGGAACAATAGTTGGCTCAACAATCGTAAACTTCACTCTAGTTTTACCTGCTGCAATTATTTTAGGTAAGGATTTAAGAATTGGAACAACTAAGACTCAAAAAAACAGCCTCATTCTTTTAGTTGCCACTGTATTTTTCATACTTTTGCAACAGTTTCCAATTCCTCCAATTATTTCAGGAATAATGCTTCTATCGGGTTTAGTGGCCGCCAATTATTTGGAATATAAGTGGGGGGCTTTGGGCAGGCTTCAGGAAGATAAGACGGTTGTTGATTTATTTAAAAAAAGAAAAGTTACTCCCGATCTTATTATTGGCCTTTTAATTTCAGTAGTTTTTGTGACCCTCGGGGGGCTTTTGGTTGTTACCTCCATGAAAGATTTGGCTCTTATATCGGGTTATTCTACAACCATTTTAGGCTTAACTCTTACTGGTATAGCCACATCTCTGCCTGATATTTTTACTGCTGTTTCAAGTCAAAAAAGTGACGAGGATAAACTTACCATTGGGCATGTTACTGGTGGTAGTTTGTACAACCTTTTATTTATCGGCGGAATAACAAACATATTGGGAGGAGATATGGGTTTAGGAAAAATAGAAATTGAATTTTTACTTGGGCTTGTATTACTTTTTTGTTTAATTATTAGGTTTTACAGAGGAAAAAATATCCCTAGGTGGTTAGGTATTGTTCTTCTTCTGATATTTGTTATTTACATTTACACTCTATCTTTTACCAGTCAGAATATTTAAAACAATTGACGTAGCAACAAAAAATTAATAAACTAAGTTAATGCCCAAAAACTTAACTGCCTTTTTTTCACCTAAATCTATTGCTATTGTCGGTGCCTCCAGATCACCTAAAAAAGTTGGTTCCGTTATTTTAAAGAATCTCATCGAATCTGGTTATACGGGAAATATATTTCCCGTTAATTCTGAAGCTAAGTTAATTCAAAAAATAAAGTGTTTTAAAGAGGTAGCCGATATAACTGAAGTTCCAGATTTAGTAATAATTTGTATTCCAGCTCCTTTTGTTTTAGATATTTTAAGAAAATCAGGTGAAAAAGGTGTTAAAAACGTAGTTGTAATATCTGCAGGGTTTAAAGAGACTGGTTCCGAAGGCGAGAAGTTAGAAAAGGAAATTATCGATATTTCTGCTAAATACGAAATAAATTTAATGGGCCCAAATTGTTTGGGTTTTGTGAATAATGAAGATTCTATTAATGCAACTTTTGGAAAAGTAGATTCCCTTGACGGTAATTTAAATTTTATTACCCAATCAGGAGCCATAGCTACGTCAATATTTGATTGGTGCAGTTCGATTAATTTAGGTTTTTCACATTTTGCTACTTTAGGTAACAAGGCAGTTTTAAATGAAAACGATATTTTGAATCATTTTTTTGAAAAATATCGCGGAGCAATAACTTCGCTCTCTGAAGAGGATTCTCCCAAAAATCATCCTATAGGTCTTTATTTGGAATCTATTTCTAATGGTCCTGGGTTTTTAGAAATAGCAAAAAAAATCACTAGATACGACCCTGTTTTTATAATTAAGCCTGGTAAAAGTCCTGCCGCAGTGACCGCAATGCAGTCTCATACCGGTGCTATAGCAGGGGCTGATGATGTTTTAAATTCTGCCTTAAAAGAGGCGGGGATAGTTAGATGCAACACCCTCGAGGATTTTTTTGATCTTTCTAAAGGTTTTTCATGGGGTATTTTGCCCCAAGGTCCTAGAGTTGCCGTGGTTTCAAATGCTGGCGGACCTGCAGTAATAAGCGCGGACAGCATTATTGAAAACGGTCTTGAGATGGCTGAGATTGACAATGAAACCAGAAAAAAACTTTTGGAAGTTCTTCCAAGATCGGCAAGCATCATGAATCCAGTTGATGTTCTTGGTGATGCCTTGGCCGATCGTTTTGTAAGCGCTTCTGAGATTGTCCTTAAAAATGAAAACTGCGATGCTTTGATTGTTCTTTTAACTCCACAAATCATGACTCAAATCAAAAAGACTGCTGAAATGATTGGTGAGCTTTCTAAAAAATACAACAAACCTGTTTTTTGTTCATTTATTGGAGGAACTCTTGTAGCTGAGGGTGAAAAAATATTGAATAAAATGCAACTTCCTTCGTTTAGATTTCCTGAAAGAGCTATATATGCTTTAGGTAAAATGTGGGAATTTAAAAAAAGACAAAAAGAAAGTTCTTATACCCAAATGGATATTTACCAGGTTTTAAACTTTGACATTATGCCTGAGAAAGTTAATAAAATAGTGAAAGAACCGATGGATAAAAAATACGAGGCTTTAGATAATCTCGAAGCAGATATTGTGATTTCAGCTATTGGTATAAACACACCCCCAACTTTAGGTGTAAATTCTCTAGAGGAAGCCAAAAAATTTGCTATTGTTCAAGGCTATCCCTTGGTTTTAAAACTTTCATCTCCCGGTCTTTTGCACAAAAAAAATGTTGGTGGGGTTGTTCTTGATATTAAAAATGAAGAAGAGCTCGAAGATGCTTGGGAAATTTTAGAAAGAAAAAAGCAAAGTTTAGATTCAGAAATTTTAAAAACAACAAATTTTCAAATACAAAAAGAAGTTCCTTCAGGTACGGAAGTAATTGTAGGAGTAAAAAGTGACCCGACATTTGGTCATTTTATGCTTTTTGGAGCGGGAGGTTCTTTAGCAGAGTTGATATCAGATAAAAATTTGTCATTGTTGCCGATAGATTTAAATAAAGCAAAAAAACTTGTAGAGAGTTCAAAGATTTTTAAATCCTTAAAAAAGAAAGAAAGTCAAACTGATTATGCTTTGGAAAAACTTTATGAACTTATGGTTAAGATAAGTAAGATTGTCGAGGCCGAGCCCGGGATTGAAGAAATAGAAATAAATCCGGTTATTATAAATATCAACGATGTGTGGGCAGTGGACACAAAGGTAATTTTAAGGCAAAATAAACAAATGCCCCAAGGTCCTAATTTTAAATTTGCAAAAGTACTAAAAGCTGAAAATCTTACCCCGAAAATGCACTATTTTGAATTTGAGTCGGACGAAGAGTTAAAGGTAATTCCCGGACAATATTTAAGTGTAAAAGTTTCGGACACGAGAGTTAATTGTTACTCTGTTGCAGGATTTAAAAATCCTAATAGATTTAATTTACTGGTAGATTCAACTCCCGGCGGTCCCGGATCCAAGTTTTTTGAGAATTTAAAAGCAGGCGATAGAATGACTTTTCTGGGTCCTTTTGGGAATTTCACATTAAAACAAAACGAAGAAGTTGAAAATATGCTTTTCTTCGGTACCGGGTGTGGTACAGCTCCTTTAAAGTACATGATAGAAAGTGCCTTAAAAGAAGATAAAAAAGATAGAAAAATTAAACTTTATCTTGGAGTTAATAATTTCTGCGACGTGTTTTTTAAAGATTATTTTGAAGATTTGCAAAAACAGCACGAGAACTTTTCTTATGAAATTGCGGTAAATAATCCCGATTCCAAGTGGAACGGCCCTACAGGTTATATTACCGAATTATTTAAAAAAGATTTTCCGGACGCGTCTAAATGTTCTGCTTATTTGTGCGGTAACAAGTATATGGTTGAAGGTGTTTCAAAAGCATTGTTAGAAAGAGGCTGCCAGGAGGAAAGGATATATACAGAAAAATATGGTAAATAAAGACGATGTAGTATCAGTAAAAATAGGAGGTCCGGCCGGAACAGGTGTTAAATCCGTTGGTTTAATGTTGGCAAAAATTGCTGCAAGGTCCGGCTATCAAATTTGTGATAACACGGAATACCCCTCGTTAATTAGAGGCGGTCATAATGTGACCCAGGTAAATTTTTCCGAAAGAGAAGTGACGGCACCGAGAGTAAAGTCCGACCTTTTAATAGCTTTTGACCAGTTAACAATCGATTTGCATTTTTCAGAAATTGAAAGCGGGGGAGGGATAATTTTTGACTCAGATTTAGGAATGGACGTTTCCAAAGTTTCAAAAGACGTTTCCCTTTACGGTATTCCATTAAAAAAACTAGCATTTGAAGCCGGAGAAAAAAATATTTTTGTAAATATTGTGGCCTTGTCTGCTGCAATTGGTCTTTTGGGTGGGAATATTGAAACCTTTAAAAAATTAATCGAGGAAGAATACGGTGATAAAGGCGAGAAAATAATTGAAGCCGATAAAAAGGCTGCGGATTTAGGATATAACTTTGTTATGGATAATTTTAAAGACGACCTCCACGATTATATGACTGTGATTGATTCTTTTAGTTCCCCTGCACCTTATATGGTTTTAAGCGGAAATGAGGCGGCCGCTTTAGGTGCTATCTCCGCAGGTATGCAATTTGCCGCAATATATCCAATGTCTCCCATCAACAACATCCTCCATGTCTTGGCCGCCAATCAGGAAAAATTCGGCTACATTTACAAACAACCGGAAGATGAAATTTCCGCAATTAATATGGCGATAGGTGCTTCTTATGCGGGAGTTCGTTCTATGACCGCAACTTCGGGAGGTGGGTTTTGCTTAATGACAGAAGCCTACGGTCTTGCCGGAATAACTGAAACACCTTTAG
>CAYRRO010000020.1:0-7670 GCA_964426685.1 uncultured Candidatus Saccharibacteria bacterium | reverse complement strand
TAAAAACTGATGAGGGGGATGTTGACGGGGTAGCCAACGTTTTGATGGAGGCAGGTATTTTTAAAGTTCCTGTAGTTTCCACTGACGCCGGGGGTGTTGGAGAGATTATTGTAAATGAAAATACCGGTTTGGTAGTTAAACAGAGAGATTCATCTGCACTTGCCGAAAAAATAGAATATTTGTTAAAAAACGAAGAAGTTTCAAAAAAATACGGAGAAAATCTTTATAACAAGGTTCTTGAGAAATTTGATTTAAATACCAATATAATAGAGTTGGAAAATTTGTTATTAAAAAACTAAAAATACAATGAAAATTGCAGTATTTACAAAATCTACAACTTTACACAAAGGTCACGGTGGTTTGGAGACACAAAACAAGGCTTTGTGTGAAGGTTTATCCAAAAGAGGTCATAAAATTACAATATTTTCACCTAAAAAAGACATTGAATTTGATGAGTACGAAGATAACGGGATAAATTATGTCTTTATAGATGCTGATTACAAAAATTATATATTTAGCACTTTTCGTAAAAATAGCTGGTCAAAAAAATCTTTGGAAGTTTTTGCAGACATCCATAAAAAAGAAAAATTTGATTTAGTTTTAGGTCAAAGCTCTGCGGCTGAAAGCATAATTGAAAATAAAAATAAGCTGGAAGTAAAAACTGTCTCAATATCTCACGGGACTACGTTGTCAGAATTTAATACTTTTGTAAAAAATATCTCAAGCATAAAAGATATTTATTGGCTAATAAGAAATACTCAATATTTTTTAAGGCAGTATTTTGGAAGACAGAGAAGATTTGTTTTACATTCCGACAAAGTAATTGCAGTATCTCAATATGTTAAAAAAGCATTGGTATCTGAAACTTTTGTAGATGAGAGAAGAGTTGAAGTTATTCACAATGGGGTTGACGGGGACCTCTACAGAACCGAAAGAAATAATCGAGACGTAGGGGGTTTGGTTCACGTCTATTTTATAGGAAGAATTGAGAGATCAAAGGGAATTCTCACAATAATTGATACTGTTAATAAAATAGATAGAGATGTTGTTTTACACGTTGTGGGCTCCGGTCCTTGTCAAAAAGAAGCTGAGAATTTAGTGGCAAAATACAAAATTCAGGAGAAAGTTATTTTTCACGGTAAGATGCCTCACTACGAGTTCATAAAAAAAGTTAATCCAGATATTTTTGTTTTTCCCACAAAAAGAGTAGAAGGATTCCCGATGGTTATTGTGGAAGCTATGTTTGCGGGTATGCCTACTGTTGCATTTGATTGGGGAGGGGTATCCGACGCTGTAATAGATGAAAAAACCGGCTTTTTGATAAGTGCGAATAAAAACGAAGAATTTAAGGAAAAATTGGTAAAATTAATAGACAGTTTTGAAATGAGAAAAGAAATGGGTAATAATTCCAAAGAAATTGCTGAAAAAGATTATACAATTGATACAATGGTAGATAGATACGAAAAAATATTTACGGAGGTTTTAAAATGAAGATATTAAGAATTATATATGATTGGCCACCTCCCTGGCAGGGATTGGCGCCGCACCCTTACGAACTAACTGTAAGCCAGGATAAGGCAGGTCACGAAATTGAAATATTTTCAGGGAGGTGGCCTAGTGCCGGAAAAATTGAAACCCCGGGCAAAGTGAAGGTAAACCCTATTATCAGAGAACCTCTTCCCGGAACTATTTTTTTTACAAGTTCAGTTATATTGTTTCTTAAATATCTCAAATGGAGAAGAAAGAACACTCCGGACATAATTCATTCGCACGGGCATTTTGCTGTATGGATTTATTTTTACAGAAGTTTTTTAAAAATCTTTTTTCCTTGGTCTAAGGAGCTTACCGTACCTTTAGTTGTTCATTTCCACAATGTAGCAAAAGATAGGTGGGTGAAGATGGAAGAGGATCAAAAACCTATTACGCCCTTAGCAAGATACCTCGTTTGGCCTTTGTCGGTTTTTTCAGATAAATACGCTGTTAAAGCTGCTGCTGCGTGTATTTTTGTTAGTGAGAGTAATTTAAAAAAAGCTGTTGAGTATTACGGAGCTGACCCAAAGAGATGCTTCTTTATAGAATCAGGTGTTAATTCTACTTTGTTTACGAAAACAACCAACGAGGAGGTTGAGAAATCACGTCTTGATTTGGGTTTAGATCCGGAGGACAAAGTAATTTTAAATCACGGAGTAATGTCTGAGAGAAAAAACGTTCATTTGCTAGTTGAGGCTATAAAATTTTTACCTAAAAATTACAAGTTGCTCTTGGTTGGGTCCGGTGATTCCGGTTATGCGGGTAAGATAAACGAGATGATAGCTACTTCAGGATTAGCTTCCAGAGTGGTTAAGATTGGTTACACGCCTTATCCTCAAACCCCTATTGCTTATCAGGTATCCGATGTTTTTGTACTCCCCTCTTCTTGGGAAGGTCTTCCCAAGGTTGTCACGCAAGGTCTTTCTTGTGGCGTTCCGTGCCTTGTTTCCGGGTTTAAATTATCTGAAGAAATTAGAGGGCTTTATTATCTCGAGTCTCTTGATCCGAAGTACATAGCAGAGTACATACAAGCCATTGTTGAGAACAGAAACATATCTGTAGATGTTGAAAGAATAGCAGGAAAGTATTCTTGGGATGAGAGAGCCAGAGAGGTTGGTAAAGTCTATGAATTTGCTAAGAAAAATTACCTCTTCTAAGTTTTTTAACTTAGAATTATTTTCATTCATATTATTTATCATTGTTCATATTGCCCTTTTTAATGTTAACGTTGCAGAATGGGGAGATTCTTACAGAATTTTACGAGCTTCTGAATTTATTAGAGATGGTAGCTACCCTTCTAATGAAAAAAGGCCTCCTTTGTTTTCAATTTTTACTGCTTTAAGACCAGATTTTATTGAACAGGTAGCATGGGGTAGGGTTGTAATGCTGGTTTTTTCATTTTTATCCTTTTTTATATTTAACAAATTAATAAAAATATATATTAAGAATCAAAAATATCGATTTTTATCTCTAATGCTTTTTATTTTTAATCCAATTTATCTTTACTGGTCGATAAGGATAATGGCTGACGTACCTTTTTCCTTTTTTGTTATGTTGGGATCTTTTATTTTTAAAAAAATGTCCGATAAATCAATAAAAAAATATTTACTTTTGGGTTTAGTTTCGGGTTTATCTATCTTAACTCGATTTGAAGGTTATTTATTTTTATTTTCACTATTAACAGCTGTTTTACTAAGTAACGTCACCTTAAAAGATTTGATAGTAAAAAAGAATTTTATTTCGATAATACTTGTTCAGCTACGTAAAGGCTGGATAAATCTATTAATTTTGGGCCTTTCCGCCTTTGTTACAATATTACCTTGGATTTTGTATCGAAATCCTTTAGATTCCTCCTATTTCGGAGAAACCGCCCGAAGAATTTATGATTTAAAAATGGTTTGGGTCTATTTGGTTTCTCTTTTATTTTCTATTGGGTCTGTCATTGCGTTTTATTTCTTTATTCGAGATTTCAAAGGCGTCGGGGATTTTTTTAGTAAAAATGTTGATATATCAGTGTTTACACTATTTGAATTAATATTGATACTGCTTTGGCCTTCCGCTGTACCCAGACTTTTTGTAGCTTTAATACCTATATTCATAATAGTACTTACAAAATGTATCGAAAGAGATCTTGAATCAGATAGATATAATAGTCAAAAAAAGATACTCGATAATTTACTTCCGTATTTTTTATTTTTCGTATTTATAATAAGCCAATATTTTTTGAAGCTTCAGTTTTTAATAACAGATAAGATCCTATTCGTAATTTTAGTTTTTTTACAGGTTGTTGTTATTTTATCTTACACGTTAAAGAAAAAAATATTGTTTTTAGCTGTATTGATAGTTTCAAGTATCGTGTGGTCCCTATCAATAATTTTTATGCACAAAGATATTTACAGTGCAATAAAATCAGCTGCAATATATTCAAAAGATAATTTAAGCGGAAATGTAGTATATAACGATACTGCGAGTGTCGCTGATTGGTATATTAATTATTACAGTCCAAGGGAAGATCTGAGAGGCAGGAAAATGAATTTTATGAGCAGGAGTGATTTACGTTATAATAATTTATCCGGAAAGAAAGTGTCTTACTTGATAGCAACAAATGAAAACGGAGCTCTTTTTTATAAAGATATAGATACACTGAAACACCTGAAATTAATTGAAAGTTTTAGGTATAATATCGGAGATAAAGAATTGTTTGCTAATATTTATAAGTTTGAAAGGTAAGAAAAATGAAACTATCCGTGATAATACCGGTATACAACGAAAAAAACACTCTCGAAAAGATAGTTGATCTGGTAAGGTCAGTTGATGGTATTGAAAAGGAAATTATTATTGTAGATGATGGTTCTACAGATGGTTCTGTAGATTTAATTAAAGATATTGGTAAGAGATATTCTGATATAAAAATTGTAATTAAAGGGGAAAACAGAGGTAAAGGTCACACATTAAAAGTTGGTTTTAAGGAATCGACCGGGGATTATGTAATTATTCAGGATGCTGATCTTGAATACGATCCGCAGGATTATAAAAAACTTTTGAGGGCTCTGGAGGAGGATAAGGTTGATGTGGTGTATGGTTCAAGATTCTCCGGTAATTATGAAAAAATGTCCACACTTCACTATTTCGGAAATAAACTTTTAACTTTATTAACCAATTTATTTTATGGGGTTATGCTTACTGATATGGAGACTTGTTACAAATTAATACCCGGAGATTTTGTTCGAAGTTTAAACATTAAATCTGATCGATTTGATTTTGAACCTGAAATTACAGCAAAAATCCTAAAATCCGGATTGAAAATCAGGGAAGTGCCAATATCTTATTCAGGGAGAGCCTTTAGCGAAGGTAAAAAAATCACCTGGAGAGATGGTTTTAAAGCTGTTTACACTCTTATAAAATTTAGATTTTTCTCTTAATAAATAATGAATATATCAAAGATTAAGAAATTTATAATTAACAACATTTTTTTTCTATCTGTTCTGTTTTTTTCTATAGTAAATTTTCTTGTAGCTTTAAAACTAAACATATTTAGATACAACAATTTTGATTTTGGAAAATTTGACCTTGGAAATATGACACAGATGGTTTGGTATACCTTGAACGGCAGGTTTATGTATTTAACCGACTATTTTGGATCAAATGTACCCAGATGGTCGATGAGTCATGTTGACCCACTGTTAGCGCTATTTACACCAATATTCGCTATTTTTCCTCATCCTTTGACGTTGGTTATTTCTCAGCTTTTTATAGTTGTTTTTTCATCCCTTCTTATTTACGCCATAGCAAATTTGGAACTTAAATCTAAACTATCGGCATGTTTGATAAGTCTTGCATATATACTTAATCCATCAATGGGTTATATTA
This sequence comes from uncultured Candidatus Saccharibacteria bacterium, assembly GCA_964426685.1. Classification (GTDB taxonomy): domain Bacteria; phylum Patescibacteriota; class WWE3; order UBA101185; family UBA10185; genus JAAZNV01. Next base: position 2,270 of record CAYRRO010000020.1, on the reverse strand, counting down.
ACGGTACCATGGGTTTTCACGCCGTAACCGCGGCAATACCTTTTTTCCTCGGAGCTTTTTATCTTTTTGAAAAAATGTATAAGGAGAATTCTTTTTCAAAAAAAGGATTGATTTACTTTTGGGTTCTTCTTGTTTTAACAATGATGGGCAAAGAGCAAATATCCCTTTATATTTTTATGTGGGGAATTTTCATTTTATTTTTCAGAAGCTTGGGTGCAGGGTCCTTTAAGTTAAAAAAATCTTGGTTTGCTGAATTCTTTAAACAAAAAACAGCAAAAACCGGGCTGAGTATGATGATCGTTGGTTTACTATGGTTTATCACAGCTTTTTTTATAATAATTCCTAAAAATTCACACTACAGAGTTGAGAGTTATGAGAATTTTCTTGATTCGTTGGGAATTGAAATAAACGCTTACAGCGATGTAACTATGGAAAATTACTTTTTAGGCAGGTACAACGATTTTGGTAACTCTTATTCGGAGATAATAAAAAATATGATAGTTAACCACCCACGTTTGATAAGAGTTTTTTTCAGCGGGGATAGACTTGATAGTTTAGACAGGACTTTTAAGCCGGTTTCCTACTTCCCTTTTGCTAATCCGGCAATGCTTTTAATCTCGGCCCCCGACTTTTTGATAAATTACCTTGTTACGGAAGATGGCTTGGGGGTTGAAGATATTGAAAACCACCGAATTTCTATGATTATTCCCGTGCTTTTTGTTTCAACCATTTACGCAATAAGTATGTTGAGGGAAATAGTGTTTGCAATTGGTCCCAAATTAAAAAAGTATTATCAGGTGCCCGTAGTAATCTTTTCCGCTTGGGTTTTATTATTTAGTTATAACACTAGTATCGATTACAACAACCCCCTTCATCTGTGGTTTAAACAAGCAATTTTAAGAAGAGTTTCTGCCGATTTGGATTTGGGCGAGAAGAATTTGTCCGAGCTTGAGGTTGGTGACGTGGTGAAACTTCCCGACCTCGACCTTAAGGATGTGAAATGTGCCAACGCAGTTATTTCTCATATTCCGGATGACGCCTCTGTATCAGGACCGGATAACTTGGGAGACCACATGAGTATGCGAGAAACTTACGGAATATTTCCTGCGCTTTGGAATGAGGCGGATTATGTAATTGTGGACGTGCAATCCAGAAAACTTTTGGGCATTTTAGGTTTAAATAAAAATATAATAAAAGATTTAACCGAGAGTCTTGTTTCAACAGAAAAGTACGATTTAGTTATGGCTTGTGGTAATTTATACCTTTTTAGAAAGGGAGACCCGGGAGAAAGAACCGGTTTAATTCCGATCCAGGAGAGATTTGAATATCCTGCAAAATATGATTTTGAAGTTTTGGATTTAATAAGAGTAGTGGATTTTAGTATTCCTGACGAAGTAACGAGAGAAAAAGTTAGTAAAGGTCAGCTTGTCTATCAAAAAATGGACAATGATGGTATGGATGGGTACCTTTTTTACATTACATTTGTGAACAAAGAAACTGAAAAAATATTTCAGGTAGCCAATTTGCCATCTTTCGCATTTTTGAGTCCGTCTGATTGGACAAAAAATCTTTACTACAAAGAAGATATTGATATTGCCCTTCCTTCATATGTAGAGCCCGGTGATTACAGTGTATTTTTTAGTCTTTCCAATAAAATAAAAATGAGAAGTATGTATTTGGGGGATGTTTTAGTAAAGTAAAAATAATCTATGAAAGATCTTGGAAAATGGCAGTTGGTTAGTATGTTGTCTCAGGGTTTGGCTATGCTTCTGGGCATGGTGGAAACCTTTTTAGTCATAAGAATATTAAATGTCGGTGAGTGGGGTTTAGTGCAACTTGCAGTTTCAATAGGCGGGGCCCTGGGAATATATCAGCATTTAGGTTTGGTCTCAGCAAGCACCCGTGAGATTTCGTCAGCCAAAAAAGACGAGGATATATTTAAGATTTTTATAACCTCTTCTGTTGTTAGATATTTTGTTACACTTCCTATAGCTGTAGGACTCTTTTTTGGCGCGGGAAAGATTTCCCAAAATCTGTATCATACTTTGGATTTAATTTTGCCCTTAAAGATTTATGCTGTAGCCTTGGTTTTTCAGGGTGTTCAGGGAATATTAAATTCTGTAATTTCAGGGACAAAAAGATTTAAACACCTTTTCATTTATCAGGTGGTAATAGCTTTTGTAAACATTTTAATATTCATTCCTTTTGTTTACTTTTTTAAGGTACCTGGTTATTTTTACGCGTTTTTAACATTTAATATTATTTCTTCA
>CAYRRO010000019.1:5026-8012 GCA_964426685.1 uncultured Candidatus Saccharibacteria bacterium | reverse complement strand
GTTTTTATATCTTTATTTTGTACTGTATCCTCAAAGAATTTTTGTGCTTTTTCAGCTTCTTTTTCACCTTTTATCATTTTAGTAATTTCATAGGCCATGATTTTTTTGTAAGGCATTGGGTTATCTTCAGCCTTCATTTTTTCTTGAATATTCCAAATTTCTTCCAGCGGCATGTCTGTAAGAAGACGAAGTCCTTTTAGAATTAGTTCGTCGGGATAAGACATAGCTTTACCGTAAATATCTTCCGGTTTATCTCCTAAATTAATTCCGTTTCCTTTGGTTTTACTCATTGTTACAGTATCAGGAGCTTCCATTAATTCGTGTCCTCTTACAAACTTTTCTTTGTTTTTTAATACTCGCATTAAATTTCTTCCCATTAACATATTGAAAATCTGGTCATTTCCTCCAATTTCTAAATCTACATCCATTGCGACAGAGTCGTAGCCTTGCATTAATGGATAAATAAATTCCTGCAGACCTATTGGATTTAGTTCTTTCAATTTTCTTTGGAACAAATCTCTTTCTAGCATTTGTTGAACCGTAGTTTTTGACATTAAATTTATTAGGTCTTGGAGATTTAGTTTTGAAAGCCATTCGGAATTTCTTAAAAATCTAGCGGGGTTGTCTCCTTCAAAATCAATAAGTTGAGAAGCTTGTTGTTTCCAACCTTCCATATTTTTATTAATATCTTCTCCAGTCATTATTTTCCTGTTTTTACCATCACTGGGATCTCCTGCTATTGCAGTAAAATCGCCCACAAGGATAATTACTTCGTGGCCTAGTTTTTGAAGGATTCTCAAAGCTCGTATTCCCATGGCATGACCAATGTGTAAATACGGACCGGTGGGATCAAAACCTTGATAAGCTCTTATTCTCTCACCTGACATCAATTTTTCTCTTAAGGCTTCGGGTGAGGGAACCACAGTTTCAACACCTCTGGTTAAAAATTCTTCAATAAGTTTTTCATCCTTTAGAACTTTTGGCATATGGTGAAAGTATATCATAGGGAAAGCTGGATTGAGTTTACGGTTGCTTGTAGAGGGTGTGTTAGAGCTGTAGGCAAAAAAATTTAGTATTGATAATAGAATGCGATTTTATTTCTGAAAAAGTATGGAAAAGCCCCCGGTTGGAAATGTTGGGGGCTTAATTAATTCTATCTATTTTTCTTTTTTGGCTTGATCGGGGTCTCGATAAAATTTTGAACAAAAACTTTGTACTTTATACAGTGAGTTCCATTTTTGTGCAAAACTGGCCCAACTACCAATGTCCACGATCGATATTTCCGTAGTGATTCAGAATCTGCTTTAATAACAGATCCCTCGTCAAATTCGATAGAGGTATCTAAAACTGCCTCTTCGTCGAGCGGTGCTTTATATGGGAAACACAGAGTTCCCAATCCCGCGCCAATAACGCTACCATTAAAAGCTATACTTACAGGAAATACCTGTTCTCTTGCCATTTTTTCTCTCCTATTCCAATTCTAATTGATTTTGTCCAAATATTATAATATAGGTCTTTACTAAAAGCAAATTTTCCGGGCTGAGCCCCCGGTCTCGAAGTAACAGGTTAAAACCCCAGCTTTTTTTCCGGGCTGAGCCCGGGACGGGCTCAGCCCTCTTTTCTGATATAATAAATCGATGAAAACAACCCGTTCGCCTAAATACAAATCGATGCAAAGTTTAAAAGGCCGAAAAAGCATTTTTTACAAGTTTTGGAAAATCGTGAAAGGTGTTTTTTCATTTATTTTTAAAGTAATAAAAAAAATATTTAATATTTTCGATATATCTTCAAGTAATAAAAATCTAACCTCGCTTCAAAGAAAAAAGAAATTGTACACGATGTCAAACATCGCTTCGGTATTTTTAGTTTTAATGGTATTCGGACTTTTTTCAGTAATCTTCATTTTTGCTTTTTTTTCCAGAGATTTACCTAATCCAAACCAACTTCTAGAAAGAACATTCGAACTTTCAACAAGGTTTTATGATCGTAATGATAATCTCCTATACGAAGTTTACGGTGATAAAAATAGGACTTTAATTAAACTGGAAGATGTTTCTTCTCACGTTGCTCACGCCACTTTATCTGTCGAAGACTCTGAATTTTATCTTCATAAAGGATTTTCGTTAAAAGGAATTATAAGGGCGTTAAAAAATACTGTTTTTGGCGAAGGTCTTCAAGGCGGCTCTACTCTAACCCAACAAGCCATTAAAACTACACTTCTTACTCAGGAAAGAACAGTAGTTAGAAAAATAAAGGAGTTGATTTTATCTTTGCAACTTGAAAACAGATATACAAAAGATGAAATATTGCAAATGTATCTAAATGAAAGCCCTTACGGGGGTCTGAATTATGGAATTTACAGTGCTTCGAAAGCATACTTTAACAAAGAACCTAAGGATTTGACTCTCGCTGAGTCGGCTTACTTAGCGGGCCTTACTCAAAGCCCTTCTTATTACTCTCAGTTCGGTGCTAATCCTGAAGCTGGTATAGAAAGAAAAAACTATGTTTTGTATTTAATGAACGAGCGTGGTTGGGTTCAAAATGACGGTAAAAGATATTACTTAAACGACGAGGATTATGAAAATGCCAGAAACGAAGTTTTAAATTTTGATACCGCAAAAATTCCTTTAGAAGCGCCACATTTTACCTATTACGTTAAACAGTATTTGATAGATATTTTGGGCCAAGAGGCCGTAGAAATGGGAGGTTTAAAAGTTAAAACTACTCTTGATTTGGATACCCAAAAACTTGCTCAAACCATTGTTCAAGAAGAAATAGATGATTCAGAAAATTTAAATGTTTACAACGGAAGTATGGTGGTAATCGATCCCAGGGACGGCGGTATTTTGGCAATGGTTGGTTCTAAGGGATATAACCTCGATCCCTACCCTGAAAACTGTGTTTCAGGTGCTACCGGAGAAAATAGTTGTAAATTTGACCCATACGTAAACGTAGCTTTAGCAAAAAGACAGCCGGGGTCTACTAT
>CAYRRO010000019.1:0-4926 GCA_964426685.1 uncultured Candidatus Saccharibacteria bacterium | reverse complement strand
AAAAGAACTGAGTGGTTTGCCGAAAATACTAAGCCTTCCGCGGTTAGCGAGTGGTATGAAAGAATTAGAGTGTGTAAAATTGACGGGCGTATAGCAAACAAAGAATGTATTGATGCCGACGAGTCAGAAGAAAAAGATTTTATTAAAATTAAAGCTGAGTTTCCTGAATGGCAGACATCCATAGATAATTGGATTAAGGATGCCTACAAAGATGATGAGAGATATTTCCCACCTCAAATGGTTTCTAAATTGGAGTTTGATGGCGACGAGGTGTCTAATAAAAACGATGTTTACACCGAAGTAGTTGGTTTGGAAGACGGTGACTCTGTATTTCTTAATTTTAGATTAAATGTAGAAATATCTTGTTATGAAGACATTGAAAAAGTGACTTTCTATATGGATGATGAAAAAGTAGCGGAGGATGAAAACTCTCCCTACGGGTATACTTTTAATCTTTCTTCAGGGCAAATTGGTAAGCACGAGTTTAAAGTAACTGCCACCGATGAAGATGACAATAAAGGAAGCACGGAAATTACACTCGATGTCAAAGGTTACGCAATTGATTAATCCCTATTTTTCACCTTTTTTCATTATTGGAACTTAGGTTTATAATTGATATATTAGTAATATCTTATGGATAACCCCACAGATTTGGAAAAAATAAAAAAATATTTAGTAGAAAAACTTGAAGTGGCATCGAAGTCAGAAGATTTAATGTCGATAAAATCAGAGTTTTTAGGAAAAAAGGGCTATTTAGGTAAAATGCTTTTTGATATGAGTAAAATCCCTGTTGAGCAAAGAAAAGAATATGGTATGCAGATAAATATCCTTAAAAAAGAGATTGAAGATCAGATTAATTCTTATGAAAATAAGTTGAAAGAACAGTTAGGGACCTCCCAATACGAGGATTTGTATAAATCACTGCCGGGGAAAAAACTTGAAATAGGTCATTTAAATATTATTACTCAGGCAATTGATGAGATTGTGAAGGTATTTGCCCCACTGGGATTTACAAGAGTAAGATACCCTGAGATTGAGCGTGAGTATTTTGCTTTTGAAGCATTAAATATGCCGGAAACACACCCCGCCAGAGACGAGTGGGAAACATTTTTCATTGATGAGCCTGCGGATGAAAAATTAGGAAGACTTGTTATTACACCCCACACCTCCAGCGGTCAAATAAGAGAGATGCAAAAAGGAGACTTACCAATCAGAATGTTAAATATATCAAGATGTGGCAGAAGACAAATAGATTTAACACACGTCCCCAGCTTCTACCAGTTCGAGGGGCTTGTAATTGATGAAAACATAAATATTTCTCATCTCATCGGGGTTCTTGATTATTTTGCAAAATCCTTCTTTGGGCCTGATAGAAAAACCAGATTAAGACCTTATAATTTCAGGTTTACTGAACCCAGCTTTGAAGTTGATATAGATTGCGGTTTTTGTCACGGAAAGGGTTGTAAATTATGCAAAAGCGGGTGGTTAGAGTTGGGCGGGGCCGGTATGGTTCACCCAAACGTTTTGAAAGCCGGCGGCGTGGATTCTGAAAAATACACGGGATTTGCTTTTGGCTGGGGAGTTGAAAGAACCTATATGATGAAGTCCGGTACAAAAATAGACGATATAAGACATCTTTTTTCAAATGATTTAAGGTTTTTGGAGCAATTTTAATATGAATATATCTATACCCTACTCTTGGTTAAAAGATTATATAAAAACAGATGTAAAAGCTGAGGAAATGGCTAGTTTATTATCATTGCATTCTTTCAGTGTGGAAAAAATTCAGCACGTAGGCGGGGACGATGTTTTTGAAATTGAAGTTACACCTAATAGAGGCGATGCCCTTTCAGTTTTAGGTGTTGCCAGAGAAGTGTACGCGGTTTTGGTAAGCCACAGCTATAAATGTGAGTGGGTAAAAAATAAAAGTGAAAAAAATATGAATTTGGTAGATAAGGATTCCGTCGAAGTTGTAATTTCTGATAAATCGCTGGTTCCCAGATTTACCGCAATAGTAATGGAAAATGTTAAATTTGGCCCATCTCCGAAATTGATTAAAGACAGGCTTGAAAAGGTTGGTATTCGGCCTCTCGGTAACGTTATTGATGTTACAAATTATATGATGATAGATAGGGGTCAGCCCATGCATGTTTTTGATTACGATAAGATTCTTGGTCATAAAATGATTGTAAGAGAGTCTTTGGAAGGAGAGGTTGTTACCACTTTGGACGGGATTGAAAGAAAACTACCCGGAGGAGTGATTGTAATAGAAGACGGTGAGGGAAGATTAATTGATTTATGCGGTATTATGGGGGCAAAAAACAGTGAGGTAGATGAAAATACTAAGAAAATACTTCTTTTTGTACAAATATATGATCCGGGAAAGATTAGAAAAGCTTCTATGAGTTTAGGACACAGAACAGACGCCGCTTTAAGATTTGAAAAGGGTATTGATTATGGTGGTGTTCTCGAGGCTTTACGGGATTCCGCGCAAATGATTTCGGAATTTTCAGGCGCTGTCCCCTCCTCCGGTTTGATTGATTTTGAAAATATAACTTTAGAACCAAAGAGCGTTTTAATAGATTATGTAAAAGTAAATAGAATTTCAGGTATTGAGATAGAAAAAGATAAGGTTTTAGAAATCTTAAAAAGCTTGGGGTTTGAAGAGGAATCCGATAATTATGTAAAGGTTCCAATGTGGAGATACGACGACATAAATATTCCCGAAGACATTGTTGAGGAAGTAGTTCGTATGTACGGGTACTACAAATTACCCATCAAACTTCCTTCTGGGGAGATACCTGTAAGAGAGACCGACAAGACATTTTATTGGGAAAAAGTTGTTAGGTACTTTTTGAAATACGCCGGATTTTTTGAATGTTATAACTATTCTGCTACTTCTCTTAAAAACGCAGGTGAAAATCCCATTAAATTGGCCAATCCTTTAAATGAGGACATGACTCATTTAAGAACTTCTCTACTCCCCCAGCTGTTAAATGTTTTAGAAAAAAATCAAAGTTATTCTGATAAGATAAAATTATTTGAATTAGCAAATGTTTATTTAAAAAATGGTTTTAATGAAGAAGACTCTCTACCTTACCAACCTCTGAGGCTTGCGCTGGTTACTAAAGGCATAGATTTCAACGATTTTAAAGGTTGTTTGACATCTCTATTTGAAACATTGGGTATGGATAATGAAAAATACTTTGATAAATACAATATTGTTGATTTTGGTGATCGGAAGTTGGGCGTGGAACTAGATTTTTCGGAATTTTCTAAATTAGCCACAAAAGATAAATCTTATACCCCACTAACATCGTTTAATTCTATAAAAGAAGATTTGACATTTGAAGTGCCGGAAAAGGTTTTGTATCCTCAAATCGAAAAGGCTATTTTGGAAACAGATCCGAGGATTTATAAGTTGGAATTTAAGGATATATACAAAAATTATCTTACTTTCTCCATTGAGTACTTGGACGATAAAAAACAAATTTCTTCTGAAAATACGCAGGATATAAGAAAAAAGATTTTTAAGAATTTGGAAAAAATCGGCGTGAAGTTAAAAATCTGATTCATAGCCTTTTATTTTCGTGTTTTTAATTTACTTTTAATCTTAGTTGGGTTAAATTAACTTCTATGTTTAAACTTGATGACTTCGGAGTAACAAAAAATATTGCTATCTTAAATGATGGCTCAAAACTTTACCATTTTTATAAAAAGAATATGCCTATTTCCACAGCTGTGATATTTGATGCCGGCTCCTCAAATGATCCTGTAGGTAAAGAGGGTTTAGCCCATTTTTGTGAACACATTTTATTTAAAAGTACTAAAAAATTTAAGGATGAAACTGAGGTTGGGCTTTTTATTGAAAGCATCGGAGGTCAGATGAACGCTTTTACAGGAGTTGATTTTTTAGGCGTTACCGCAGAAATTGGTTTTACAAATGATTTTCCAAAAGTAGTAGATTTTCTGCACGAACTTACGAGGGGTTCCTTGTTTGATGAAGTGAAGATAAATGTTGAGCGGGGTACAATTTTGGGTGAGATAGCTGATTACGAGTCAAACCCAGCTTTTTATATCCACGATTTAACTCAGCAATTGCTTTTCAACGGGTCTTACGCAGAAAGATCTATTGCAGGTAGTAAGGAAACTGTCACCGGTATTTCCAGAGAAGATTTATATAGATTTTATCTAAACAGAATTGCAAAAAGCAAAATGTACATAATTGTAGCCGGGGATGCAGACTTTTCAAATTTAGTCAGTCTCTTTAATGAAGGCTTTGAGGAACAAAGCACGTTATCACTTTTGGAGGAAAAACCTGAATTGTTTTTACCAAGAAGTGTTGATACAAAAATAAAAGAATATAAAGACACCGATCAGGTTTATATAAGTTTTTCATTTAGGACTTGTCCTTCTTACAATAGCGATTCAGTAGTTTTGGAAGTTATAAGAACAATCATAGGAGATGGTTTTTCTTCTTCTTTGTTTAGAAAATTAAGAACCGAAAACGGTTTGGTTTACATGATAGGTGTTTCCTCAGAAAATCTATTTGACAGGGGATATTTTTCAGTTGTTACGTCAACATCAAAAGATAGGGTACAAAAGGTTCTGGACGTTTTAACCGAAGAATTTAAAAGACTTGAGGCCGGAGAAATTACTCAAGAAGAATTGGATTTAGCAAAAAATAAGATAGTTAAATCAAAAGTTCGGGAGATGCAAAACTCGTCATCGTGGGTTGAAGCTCATATTTCTGAGATATATTTTAATCCAAAGAACCCCAAAGATTTAGCCGAGATTCTTAATGAAGTAGAAAAAGTAAGTTTAGACGATGTTAAAGAGGTTTCTAAAAAGTATTTTTCCAACGATAAGTGGTATTTAGCTATGTGCGGGGATATAAGTGAGAAAGATTTTGAAGTGAATTATTAA
>CAYRRO010000018.1:1492-8763 GCA_964426685.1 uncultured Candidatus Saccharibacteria bacterium | reverse complement strand
TTCAAATTACCGGATTTGGAACAGCTTCCCCATTTCGTTTTTTGATTTCTTATAGCTAGCTTACAATATTTAACACCATAAAAATCACAAAAAGATTTAAGACTCTCTAATATGATGTCTCTAGCAATTTCTTTGTTTTGGAGATAGTGTTTTTTTGAACGCACTTCTTGAAAGTCTAACAGAGCGATATGTTTTTTTGAAGATTTATATCAGAGGGTAAATTAAAAACCCAACCCCATCTAATTAAAGTTAACTTACAACCGCATTAGATTGTTATTTAAGGATTTGGATAATTTTAGATTAAATATCAGGAAAAGTCAAAAAATCACTGTGCCAACAGACTAAAAGACTCTTTTATTATATCGTCTATATTTTTGGGTCTTTCCATTAATTTACGAAATTTTGAAATCTGATTTTCATGTTTTTCATACGGTCTAGGATAAGGATTACCCGTGATTTTAACAAATTCAGGTCTTTCAAGAACCACGACATTGAATATTTCTGAAAGATCCCAAATGACAGATTCTGAAATGTTTTTTGATAAATCTAGGTTTTTTTCTAAATAATCATAAAACATAAAATGCAACATTTCGTGAGCAGAAACATAAACAAGCCCTTCCGGATGATCGTAATAAACTTGAAATGTTTTTTCATCTAAAAATCTCGGATTGCAGTTAAATAAAGATATAAAACCTACGTAAGCGCCGTCTGGCCAAGAATGACCGTTGAACAAATTTTGTATATTTTCTAAAAATACGTTCTCTATTAAATCCCATGATTTTTGTGTTTTCTCTCTAACCTCAATAAGACTTGATTCTTTATCAACATACAGCTGATCAACATAGTTTTTGAGAAATAGATTTTTAGCGCCATCATAAAGTTCTCGCGCCTCCTCAAGTTTGGGATTAGAAAACAAAATATTGTTGCTAAAATTATCATCGGGATTAAAAGTTAGGAATTCTCCTAATACCCAATAATCCATATCTTTTTCTATTTCAAAATTTATATGAGGTTTATTGTTTTCAAACGACATTAATAATAATAATATTGGATATCGAAAAAATACGCAATAAAGTAAGTTATACATCAGCAATAATCTCATACTTTGACATAACAACCCTTTAAAAGTAGAATCTCTACAAACAGATAACAAAACCAAAAATACAAGGGAGAGAAAAATGAAAAAGGTAAAAATTTTCATGGAATTGAATTCTACAAAAGATTGTGTAGAAAAACTGGAGAAAGAAGCGAACGAGTGGCTAGAAAGTCAAAAACATTATATTAAAATAATTAAAATAGACTTCCAAGCCTCTAGAAATAGTATGTATCTATTTATCTTCTACAAGGATACAAGTATACCCATCTGCTAAAAAGTCAGAAAGGGCCGATGAACATATGTATTCAACAGGCCCTTAATTTTATCACGATTCTTTGTATAACCTACCTCCCTTTCTTTCTAAGGCTTTCACAACGCTTTCGATTAAATCACGAGGGCCGTATTCAAAAAACTCAATTTTAACGCTTTTAACTTGCTCCGCTATTTCAAAAATCTCATTCTTACCCAATGAATTTTCATAGGTACCCAAACAATTAATCTTTACCACTCCTGCTGCGACTAACTCTTTAAAACACCTTATGCAAGGAGTTCCAAGAATATATGCTGTGGCACCTTTAAGACTTTCTCTCGGAGTGTTTATAATAGCGTTTTGCTCTCCATGAAGGGTTCTTTCACAATGTTCGTTTATAAGAAGATGCCCAACGTCATCACAATGATCTGCACCCGGCACCGAACCGTTATAACCAGCCCCAACCTGTCTGTTATCCTTTACTATAATCGTCGCTGTCCTTAACCTATCGCAAGTAGCTCTGGTCGAATATACCAGTGCTATTTGGAACCAAAACTCATCCCAAGAAGGTCTGCCACTACCTTTTTTCATTTTTTCTCCTTTCATACAGTTCTAATTTTGATTAAATGGAATTATAGCACTAAACACAAGCGCAACTTAAAGTTTGTTGGGAAATATTTAGACACAGAGTTTAAAACAACCGACCTGTTCAATAAAACTATTTTTTAGGAGTTGCCTTTTTCTTCTTTGTGGCCTTAGCTGCCTTTTTTTCAGCTTTCGGTTCTTTTTTCTCTTCTACGACAATTTTCTCAACTTCCTCTTTTAAAGACGAAGCAATCAAAGCATCCAAAATCATATCGAGCTTACTGCTAATTTCTTGTAATTGAGGATTAACTTGAATCGCCGGTACTTCTTTTCTTTGAAAATCAGGTCTATCGGGTCTTCTTGCACTCCTATCACGAGATTCTCTCGGAGCTCTCGGAGCTCTTGGGCCACCTTCTTTTTTCTCAAAACAATCACTACAATAAACCGGTCTTCCATCTCGTGGCTCGAAAGGAATTTCACAATCCTTCCCACATTCTGAACAAACAGCCTTAAACATCTCTCTTCTCTCACCTCGATTTTGAAAATCTCTTTTACCAAAATCTCTACGACCGTAATCTCTTCCTGAACCTGACCTATCTTGTTGGTTAAAATTTCTCATATGTGTGAATCGTACCACACAATCCACGCAATGTATCTAATTTACCTTGGTAATAACAATAACAAAAATACCTATATAAAAAATATCCCGTTTAAGATTTAAAACCCATCTTTTTTTAAAGACACGATAATGTAAACACTAACTCCGATAACAACTAAAACCACTAAGCCCAATATAATATCTAAGATTAAAGAAAATTTTTTAAATTTTTCAAACACGACTTGATTGTTTCATGTAAACATTTGTCAAGTCAAGTTTAAGAATTCCAGCAAATATTGTTAGAGTGCAGGTTAAATTAGTGTAACATTAACATATGAAAGAAAAATGCCCTTATTGTAGTGCAGAGATTGACTTAACTGATAAATTTTGCCCGAATTGTGGAAAAAAACTTCCGGATAAAGATATGCCTTTTCCAACTACCCAAAAACTTAAAATATATTTTTTAAGTATTGTCCTAGCACCCTTCGGCCTATACTGGTTTTTTAAATATTTTAGAAACGAGAATGAAAATAAAAGAAAGGTTGCATTTAATGTTCTTTACATCTCAATTGTTATGATTATCATTCTTTTTATAATCAACTTTTATTTTGTAAAGGCTTTGCAAACATACGTAGATTCTTATAACTTAGATAATTTCGGATACTAATGTATAATATTTTTAAACTAAGCCCGGGAATAAATTCGGCTAATGACAATATATGACAAACAAACTAAGCGCACAACCATATAAAGGGTCCAGAGACTTTTATCCTTCGGATATGAAGGTTAGAAACTTCATATTTGATAATTGGAAAAAGGTCTGTAAATCCTATGGTTACGAGGAGTATGACGGGCCTTTTTTAGAAAATTTTGATATGTATGCGGCTAAATCAGGAGAGGAGCTAGTAAACGAACAGCTCTACAGTTTTACTGACAGGGGCGATAGAAAAGTAGCCATAAGACCGGAGATGACACCCACACTCGCAAGAATGGTTGCGCAAAAAATAAATGAACTTTCCCGCCCGATCAGATGGTTCTCAATTGCAAATTTTTGGAGATATGAAAAACCTCAAAGAGGAAGAGGAAGAGAATTTTTTCAATTAAATACCGACATTTTTGGGGTTGAAGGTCTTGAAGCCGATCTTGAAATTATTTCTCTAATGGTTGACTTAATGAAAATATTTGGCGCGAAAAAAGATATGTTCGAGATAAGAATCAATAACCGAAAGTTAATGGATAATTTTTATAAAAAAACCGGGTTGGAGGCCGGGCAGATAAAAATTGTCAATAAAGCAATAGATAAAAGAAATAAAATTTCCAAAGAAGAATTTGAAAAATGGCTATCTGAAGACGCAAAACTAAAGCCCGAGCAAATAACGATTTTAAGTGATTTTATAGAAAACCCCTACCCTATTATTAACTCAATGTGCGAAGAAAAATATGAAGGTGCTTTAGAAATAATCGAATTAATAAATCTAATAAAAGAAACGGGCCTAAATGACTTTGTCAGGGTTGATGTTTCTACAATAAGGGGCCTTGATTACTACACCGGTACCGTTTTTGAAATATTTGACCTCAATCCGGAAAACTCAAGGGCAATCGCCGGGGGAGGAAGATATGACGATTTGATAGGTCTTTTCGGAGAGGAAAAATTAACCGGAACAGGTTTTGCCGTTGGAGATATAACATTTTCAGATTTTCTTCAAACGTGGAATCTTTTACCTGAAATTGACGATGACACAGACTATTTTATAACTTTATGGCCTTCCGAAAACTCTCAATTTCTTTTCAAATCACTTGAGATTTCTAAAATATTAAGAGAAAAAGGCTTTAAAGTTTCAATGTGGTTAGACAAAAACACCAAAATAGATAAGCAGTTAAAATATGCGGACAAAATAGGTGCAAAATTTACTATTATTGTAGGTGAAAACGAACTTAAAAACGACACTATTTTAGTTAAAAACATGAAGGAAAAAAGTCAATCTGAAATAAAGCTTAAGGATTTATAAGGATATATAATGAGTAAAAACAAACTGCCTAACACACTGCCAACAGGATACATTCTACTTATAATATCAACTTTTCTTTGGGCAGCTGCCGGACCGGTAATTAAAAATACTCTGGAATATATTCCTGCACTTACATTTTTATTTTTAAGATTTCTTATAGTATCTATAGTACTTCTACCCTACACCATCTACGAAATTCAGAAAGTTAAAATACACCATAAAGATTATTTGAACCTGATATTATTGGGTATATTTTCACAAACCTCTCTGGGACTTATTTTTATTGGATTAAAATACACTACTGCCACAGACAACGCTATTATTGGAATATTAGGATCAATATTATCTGTAATAGCCGGTCATTATTTTTATGGTGAAAAAATACACAAAGATTTAAAAATAGGGCTATGGCTAGCTTCCTTAGGAACATTAGTAGTTGTTATAGAACCTCTTTTCTCACCTTCTCAAAACATCAATATTTTAGAAAGAGTATTCGGAAATACACTGATACTTATATATAACTTTTTCTGGGTTACCTATATAGTTTGGTCAAAAATGATTATGGGAGAACGATCTAAAATTTTAGAAAAAACACTTAGTTTCATAAAGATTAAACCTATGAATAAGGAATATCCACCTACCCTTTTAACAGCAATATCAATGTATGTGGGACTTTTCACAATAGCTCCAATGGCTATGTTCGAAATGATGGGATTCTTAGGAAACAATCAAATTTTTAATTTAAATCAAATGGGTTTTGAAGCAATCATAGGCCTTCTTTATATGGCACTACTATCTTCAATAGTAGCGTACATAAGTTACCAAAAAGCAATAAAATTAGTAAAAGTATCCGATATAGCTTTTTTTCATTATTTAAGCCCTTTGTTCACATTACCGGTGGCTTATGCGGTTTTAGGAGAAATACCTAATAAATTCGTTATTGTAGGGTCTATTTTTATTGCAATCGGAGTATATATAGCGGAAATTAAAAACAACAAATATTAAGGACTTGTTGAATAAAAAAAATCCTGTTATACTCCTTAACGTTATGAAAAAGGACATTCATCCAAAATTGAATAAAGAATGCGTAGTTACATGCGCTTGCGGCAATACTTTTAATACCATCTCTACCCTACCCTCAATAAAAGTTGAGGTATGTAGCGCGTGCCATCCTTTTTATACAGGACAATCCAAATTTGTTGATACAGAAGGTAGAATAGATAAATTTTCAAGAAGATTAAAAATTGCGGAAGAGAAAAAGAAGGTCGCGGATGAGATGAAATCAGTTAAAAAATCCAAAACTAAGAGCTCCGAAAATTATAAAGAGGTTTCTTTAAAAGAAATGTTGCAAAAAGCTAAATCAGAAGAAGAAAAATCAACAAAAGAAGATTCTGAGTAGATTACAAATTTTACAGATAATTATAAAATTTCCGATTTTTTTAGTTATATAATTATGTTGTGGTTATTATTTTAATGCAAAAATGAATCAAGATTATTTAAAAAACGAAATAGAAAATATAGAAAAAGAAATTCGATTAAATAAGAAGGCTTTGAGAATAGAAAAAAACATTGAAATGAAGGCGTTAATTGAGCAGGAGATAACTGATTTGGAAAAACAAAAAAAGGATTTTGAAAAATCAACTTTAACCTATGATGAAAATAGTTTTAACGGGTCTGAAAAAGATGGGGCTGGAAGTAACGCAGACATAGACCCAAACACGGTTATCCTGGAAATAAGATCGGGTACCGGAGGAGATGAAGCCGGGCTTTTTGCTCGGGATTTATACAGGATGTATTCACGATACGGAGAGAAGAATAAGTGGAAAATCAACGAAGACTTTGTTAATGAAAATGAAGCCGGGGGCATAAAAACCTTAATTGCGGAAATAAAAGGTCAAAATATATATAATTTATTAAAATACGAGTCCGGGGTTCATAGAGTTCAAAGGGTGCCGGTAACAGAGTCAGCTGGAAGAATACATACTTCGACTGCAACCGTTGCTATTTTACCGAAAATTAAAAAAATAGATATTGAAATTAAACCGGAAGATTTAAAATGGGATTTTTTCAGATCGGGAGGAAAAGGAGGACAAAATGTGAACAAAGTGTCCACTGCTGTTAGACTGACGCACATTCCGACAGGCACGATAATTGAATGTCAGGAAGAAAGATTTCAGGGAAGAAACAGAGAAAAAGCCTTGCAGTTGCTTCATTCCAAACTTTACACTCAAATGCAGGAACAAAGTGTAAAAAATATTACTGATTTAAGATCTTCTCAGGTCGGTTCAGCTGAAAGAAGTGAAAAAATTAGAACATATAACTTCCCTCAGGACAGGATCACTGACCACAGAATAAACAAAACATGGCACAGTATGGATAAGATTATGAACGGAGAAATTGATAATATATTAAAAGACACACAAGAAGAAATGGAAAAGTTACAACAATAAATAAGTATCTAATTGATTATTTAGTGCGGGACGAGATGTTTCTAATTTAAAAATCCTTAGCTAATTCCAAAGCTTTATTCAATTGAGAATCTACTTGATTATTCAAATCTTCGTCTGTAATTTCTACCGGAATGTCAGGTTCTAAACCATTGCCGTGAACCCACACCTTATTTGGAGTGAGCCACTTTGCGATTGTTATGTGAATACCTGAACCATCCTTAAAATCCTTCGCATCCTGAATGGTCCCTTTTCCGAAAGATTTAGCCCCTATCAATTTTGCTCC
>CAYRRO010000018.1:0-1392 GCA_964426685.1 uncultured Candidatus Saccharibacteria bacterium | reverse complement strand
TCCCAAACTTCCCAAAACAAAGAAAAATCCAACTCTCCGTTGGCGGGAAATTTATTGGTAATCTCTATTTGAGGAGGGTTTTTTCTTACTTCAAAAACAAAACCTCTTTTTCCAAAATAGTAACCGCCATAAAAAAAGCTCACAGCTATTAAAAAGGTTATTAAAATTCTTTGAAATTTCTGGAATTTCATATTTTTATTCAATAATCACAAAGTTCGGCAATCTAATTTCAACAGTTCTTTCATCCGAGCCGAATCTAACAAATATACTAGATTCAGAAACTCTGTCAACTACCCCGAACCAACCAAAGTAAGGTCTTTGCAAGGCCTGGACTCTCATGCCCGGCTCAATATTTTTTATATAATTTGGATCGAAAATATCCATGTCTGAAGTTTTCCCTTTTTTATCTGACGCGCTCAAATCTTCTTCCCTGACAGGTATTCTTAAAATATTTTTAGCACCCTCAAAAAAAACATATCTATAAGAAACGGAACTTAAATATTTATATATTTCCTCAGGGGTTCTAATATTTCCAAATCCTGAAAAAACCCCAAATGAAAATCCGTTCTTGTTGGAAAAATCTAAAGCATCAGTATGTGCACTACCCGCAACAACAGCAGCGGCTCCTAACTCACACGCCCTTTTAACTACTTCTAATCCTACGTGATTGCCAATATATATTATTTTGCCTTTTATACCTTTAACGAAATTTTCTAAATAGGATTTTTTTAAAATATCGGAAGGATTAGGAAAGACAACTAACTCCCCCGATGAATGAAATTCCGTGCTAAAAGCAAATGAAATGTCTTTGGACTGAGTCTCAACTAAAACAGATGATTTACCATAAAAAGATTTTACGGTGCCCCATACACCCGACAGCAAAAAGTATTTTCTTGGATTTTCCTCATAAACAAATTTTTTATCATCCAGCTCTTTAAGGGTACCGTCATATGGAGCGAAAATCTTTTCCTTCTTACTCTTACCTAATAAAGTATCCACGTAGAAAAACTTCTCTGTACCCTTGACATCACGAGGTTTAAAATCATTGGGAAGTAACATTTTATTTTGAGAAAAAACACAACTCCCGAGACGACCGAAAGGCTCCACAAAATCTCCTATTTTAACATCCCAAATACCCTCAACAGGAAAAACCCTCTCGACAAAACATTTTTTGTTATCCATTATTTTTCTTACAACAGGAACTAACATATTATTTATCCTTCAAGATATTTTCAAATTGTTTCACACTCTCATTTAATAGTTTCACATCAGTATAGATACTTTCACCAGGCAATCTTGTATCAAAAATCAATCCTAAGGTACCTCCGTTGGTATGCACATCAATAGTACCCAACTCCCTGCTTTTGATTGATAATCTGGCGGAATTTTCAC
>CAYRRO010000017.1:7083-9060 GCA_964426685.1 uncultured Candidatus Saccharibacteria bacterium | reverse complement strand
TGTTTTTATGAAAAAATCCTTCTTTTAATGTATACTCTTAAGGCTATGGCAGAACAAAAACAAAAAAATCAAAAAGATAATAAAAAACCATCAAAAAACGGTAAAAAAACTCAAAAAATAAAACTACCTAATAAGATGGTGATAGAAGTAAAAAGACCGAACATTTTCACTAACGTATTCTTTTATATATTCCTCTTATTCGCAGCTTATATGATTTTTGGCTCTATGAAAGATAGCGTATTGGTTCAGGAAGAAATACCTATTGGTCAGGTAGTAAATTTAATAAATGAAGAAAAAGTACAGGATGTGATTGTTACCGGAGACAAGATCGAAGTGTTGGAAAGAAGCGGTACAAAAGTTTATGCAAAAAAAGAAAGCACAATAAGTTTTGATCAGATATTAAGTAATAATAATGTTGATAGGTCGAAAATTTCCGGAAAACTGGAAGTAAAACAAGAAGTCAGTGTAGGAGAAATATTATCGCCGATTTTAATGTTCGGACTTCCTTTTTTGGTTCTTTTTTACTTTTTAAGGCAGATGAAAGGTCAGAGCGGGGATATTATGTCTTTTGGAAAATCCCGCGCTAAGCTTTTTGTAAAAGGTCAGCAAAAAATTACTTTTAATGATGTTGCCGGTTGTGAAGAAGCAAAAAGAGAGATGTCAGAGATAGTTGATTTTCTTAAATTCCCTGCAAAATATAGAAAACTTGGGGCGAGAATCCCAAGAGGTGTGCTGTTGGTGGGTCCTTCGGGGGTTGGTAAAACTTTATTGGCAAGAGCAATAGCCGGGGAGGCAGAAGTTCCATTTTTTAGTGTTGCAGGAAGTGAGTTTATGGAAATGCTAGTTGGTGTAGGGTCGTCCAGAGTACGAGATCTTTTTGCTATGGCCAGAGAAAAACAACCGAGTTTAATTTTTATTGACGAGATAGATGCTATCGGAAGACAAAGAGGTATGGGAATTGGAGGAGGCCACGATGAAAGAGAGCAAACATTAAACCAAATTTTAACTGAAATGGATGGTTTTGACGTAAGAACTAGCGTTATCGTTTTGGCCGCAACAAATAGACCGGATATGCTGGATTCAGCTTTGATAAGACCCGGAAGATTCGATAGAAGGATTTCCATCCCCCTTCCGGATTTAAAAGACAGAGAAGAGATAATTAAAATCCATATGAAAGGTAAACCCATAAACTCAGATGTAAGCGTAGAGAAATTAGCTAAAAAAACAGTAGGTTTTAGCGGGGCTGATATTGAAAATATGTTAAATGAAGCTGCAATTCTTACTGCAAGAGAAAATAGAGACTCCCTGACTGACAAAGATTTAGACGAGGCTTCGTTAAAGGTAACCATAGGTTCTGAAAGAAAAACATTGCAAAGTGACGAAGAAAAAAGGATGACTGCGTATCACGAGGCGGGTCACGCCCTTGTTGCAGTGAATGTGAAAGATATGGACCCTGTTCAAAGAGTTTCTATTGTAGCCAGAGGCCAGACACTTGGTCATACGGATCTTCCCCCGGAAAGAGATAGGTATCAACTTACTAAAACAAGAATCGAGTCTTTGATTACCACGATGCTCGGAGGAAGAGCAGCAGAAGAAATAATATTCAACGAACTTACCGCGGGCGCGTCTGATGATATAAAAAGATGTACAGAACTTGCCAGAAAAATGGTAACCGAGTACGGCATGAGTTCCCTGGGCCCTGTATTTTTTGAAGGAAGAAGTGAATTCTCATGGCTTGCCGAGGAGTTTGGAGAAGGCTCTTCAATTAGTGATGAGATGTCTTCCAAAATAGATAAGGAAATCTCCGGGATAGTTGAAAAATCATACGAGGAAGCGAAGAAAATTTTAAAAGAGAATAGAGAAAAATTGGACAAAGTTGTTGCGAGATTATTAGAAGTTGAAACTATCGCGGGGGACGAGTTTAAGGAACTTGTTTCTTAGTTAATATAATAATCACATGTTGATAGATTCTCATTG
>CAYRRO010000017.1:0-6983 GCA_964426685.1 uncultured Candidatus Saccharibacteria bacterium | reverse complement strand
CCTTATCTTCCTCCTCAATCGATGCGCGGTGAGATAAATTATCCTAAGTATGTTAAAATCGTTGCAGAGAAAGTCGCACAGATAAAGCAAAAAACATTTGAAGAGATCTCAGGACTTTCTTATAAGAATACCTGCTCTCTTTTTAAAATATGTTGTCAAAATTCGTAGAAAAACACGATCGACTGGTTAGTAGAATATTGGAGATAATGTTAGGTATTTTAACTTGGAGTTTGCTTTTATCTCCTGTGTGGTTGGGGATTTTATTTCCTCAAGCTGTTGTGTATGTTTTAACATTACTGACAGTTTATTGGAGTTACATGGCTTTTACTCATACCTTCGGCTTATTTATGGGGTATAAACAATATAGAGAAGAAATGGCTACAGATTGGTATCTTGAGTGTCGAAAGTTAAATTTTTCCGAACTTCCGGATCCTGAAACACGTCCTAAAAGTTTGTCTGATGTTAGACACATGATTTTAATTCCGGTTGTAAACGAACCCGAGCCTGTTTTGAGAGATTCTATCTTTAGTATTTTGAATCAAACTTTACCCCCTTCTCAGATTTGTATGGTTTTCACTGTGGAGCAAAAATATTCCGAGGAAGTTATAAATCGTATAAAAAATATTATTGGTGATAGAGAAAAAGATTTGCACAGTTTAATGTTTTTTATTCACCCTGCCGGTATACCCGGGGAAGCCATTGGTGACGGTGGTGCCAACCGTGCTTGGGGTTCTTCTCACGCTGTAGAGGAATTGAAAAAAAGAGGTGAGAATTTAAGAAATTTCATTTTTAGTAATATAGACTCAGATCATGTTTTAGATAGGCAGTACTTTTCAAGACTTACCCATCTCTATTTAAATACGGATAGGAGAGATAATCATTTTTACTCTTCCGCAGTTCCGTTGTTTGATAATAATTTATGGAGAGTTCCCCTTATGATGAGATTAGAGGCTAACTCGGTGACTTTGGGGGTTATATCAGATTGGGCAGTTTCAAAAGGAAAAATTAGAAAATGTTTCTCTGCTTTTTCAGTTTCTTTGCAAACATTAATGGACGCTAACTTTTTTGATGTGGCTTTGGGGGCTGACGACACTATTTTCTACTGGAGAGCTTTTTTTGCTCGAAACGGAGACTTTGATGGTGTAGGTCACTTTATACCCTATTCCGCCGATGCCGTAGAAGGAAAGAATTTTAAGGATTCTCATAGAAGCTTATATAAACAACTTTTAAGATGGGGTTGGGGCGCAGTTGATTTTCCTTTGTCAATTAAAACCTTTATTAAAGACAATAACATTGAATTTGCAAAAAAATTCAGGTGGGTAAGAAGGCATATAAAAGAAAGGGTGGTTCTAACAAATATAGTTTTTTTAATCACTTTTGGTTTTGCTATTGTTACTATGGTAAATCCCTACGTAAAACAATCCAATTTTGCCTACAGCTTGCCAAAAATCATGAGCTTCATTCTAACTTTAACAATGTCCTTTATGATTCCCGGAGTGTATTTTAGAAAAATGTTTTCAATAGCACCACCCAAGGAATGGAGTCGTTTTAAGAAATTTTTAACTTATTTTGAAGCTCCTTTAATTACCATCAATCTTTTGACATATTCCTTCTTTCCGACACTTCATGCTCAAACCATGTTGATTTTTGGAAAGAGGTTTAAAGATTTGTATCATACCCAAAAGATTAGGTAGATATGAAACTAAATAAACGTATTGCCAAAACAACCGAATATGTTTTAGTGAAGTTAAAAGATAAAAATCTATCAAATTTCCTAGTTAATACAGCTATAGATGTGTTTTTGTTTATTTATATCCGCGCAAGATTTCAGTATTTGAATAGTGAAATTCCTTTTTGGTATACCAAGATGTGGGGAGATGCCCAACTAGCACCAAAATTTAATCTCTATCTAATACCTTTGGTCGCCATAGCTATAAATGTTGTATCTTTGCTATTTACACTTTTAAATAAATATTACCTCAGGTATTTAGAAGATATCCTCTGGTATTGTGTTTTATTTTTCAATTTATTCCTCGCGGGTTCGGTTTTAAGAATTATTAGAATATCTTCAGTACCCTTTAACCCTTTTGTAAACCCACTGTACGTAAAATTACTAGTACCGATGTTATTCTCGTTAATTTTTATGCTTATAGCTATGCCCTATTTTATAGATTTTGCTAAGAAGGAAAAACTTATAACAAACCCACAGGTACACTCTCACCCGGGTATGATATTAAGATCTCCCTCAGCAAGAGGCGGCGGGCTTCTTTATTCTCTAATTTTAATGATTTCGGGCATTATATTTATAGGTTTTGATAAGAATTTTTCCGGATTGTATATATCTTTGATAATGATATCTGTTCTGAGTTTTGTGGATGACTATCAAAACACACACCCTAAATCCAGCTACAGATTTTTAGAAAACCCTTTACTAAGACTTTTCCTATTATTTGTAAGTGTGATTCCGGTAGTTTTGTCTGGCGTTATGATTCATACAGTTAGCAATCCTTTCGGTAGTTTTATTAAATTAGATGTCATTGAAATAACTATTTTAAATAATTCTATACCCCTTATATCTCTTCTTGTGACTTCTCTTTGGATAGTCTGGTTGATGAATGTTCTTTCTTGGTCTAATGGTGTTGATGGACAGTTTCCCGGCATAGTCGGAATAGCTTCGTTATTAATTGCCTTATTGGCACTTAGATTTGACGAACTAACTGATTTTCATTACCAAATTGCTGTTTTTTCTGCAATAAGCGCGGGGGCGGCTTTTGGTTCCGTAAAATATAATTGGCACCCGTCCAAAATTATGTGGGGTTTTGGAGCTATGTCGGCGGGGTTAGTTATTGCAAGTTTGGCAATATTGGCCCAGGCAAAAATAGCTGTATCCGTGTTAATACTGCTTATACCTTTTTTGGACGCACTGTTTACAGTAAGCAGAAGAGTCCTTCATGGTAAAAATCCATTTAAAGGTGATAGAGGTCATTTACACCATATATTATTAGATAAAGGTTGGAGTGTCAGCAAGGTGGCGATTTTTTATTGGTTAGCAACAGCTTTATTTGGTCTAGTAGGTTTGTTTTCGCCCGAAAGAATAGTTTTAAAACTCACGTTTTTAATAATGGGGGTAGTCGCGTTTGGCTTAATTATTTTAAATATCAGTTTAAACTCAAGAAAGAAAGAGATTCCCCCCACGGTCTTGTAAAGACAATTTTCCACATACTTTGTTAATATTTTTAATTTTCTTTTAATGTTCGGTGTAAAAAATATTAAAAGTTTGTCAAAAATAAGATGAGGATACTTTTGGTGTCAAACGACAATAAATTGATTAAAAAATTAAACCTTGATTTAAGGGATTGTTACATTGTCGACATAGCCAAAAAAGCACTGGAGGCAGTGACTTTATCTGAGACGGTATATTACGACTCAATAGTTGTAGATACATTTTTAGATGATATTGAAGGTTTAGAGTTATGTAAGATGATAAGAGAATATGAGGTAGAGTCTCCTACGGTATTTTTATCAAGTAAGGAAGATCGTTCTGATAGGGTAATGTGCTTAGATGCCGGTATTGATGTTATTATTCCAAGAAATGCTGCTATAGAGGAAATACTTGGTCAGATTCATGCCTTGGTAAGAAGAAACGGTACTCACAAAAACGGTAAAAATGTTTTGAAATTTGGGCACATTTCTCTTGATATGAAAAACAGAATTTTTTACATAGATGGCATTTGTATTCATTTGAGAAGAAAAGAATTTGATCTTATGGAGTATCTTATGATAAATAATGGAAGAGCTGTTTCAAAAGAAGAGTTG
The DNA here is from genome assembly GCA_964426685.1 of uncultured Candidatus Saccharibacteria bacterium. Taxonomy (GTDB): domain Bacteria; phylum Patescibacteriota; class WWE3; order UBA101185; family UBA10185; genus JAAZNV01. The sequence continues at coordinate 3,167 of CAYRRO010000017.1, read as the reverse complement.
TTGGAACACGTTTGGGAGAAAGGTTTAGATGTTATGAGTAATACCGTAGAAGTACATATTAGATGTCTTAGGAAAAAACTTGAAAATGTAATGGGAGAGAAAGTTATTAGAACTAACAGAGGCTTCGGTTATGAAATTAGGGCTTGAGAAATAGTTATAAAACCCCTATTATCAACATAATGATGAGAAAAATTTACCATATATTAAGAACAGCCAGACCAAGACAATGGCTAAAAAATGCCAGTGTTTTCGCGGCGCCCTTTTTTGCCGGGACGCTTTTGGACGGTGAAGTTTTTTCTTGGTCTATAAAAGCTTTTGTAGCTTTTTGCGCAATATCTTCCGGTGCTTATTTTTTAAATGATTTGGTGGACGCTCCAAAAGATAGGCTTCATCCCGTTAAAAAGAATAGAGCCATTGCTTCGGGTGAAATATCGCCGTTAGTGGCCATAGTTATTTCTTTGGCTTTGATTTCCTTTTCAATAATATATTCAATTATTTATTTGGATGATTATTTTGTCGCCATGCTTTTTATCTACATTGCCATGCAATTTGCATACTCTTTTTATTTGAGAAATGTAATTATACTTGACTCTTTGATTGTAGCCTCAGGATTTATAATTAGGGTTTTTTCAGGAGGCTTTGCTTCCAGAACCTCAATTTCATCTTGGTTAATTCTCACAACAATAGGTATCTCAATGCTTTTGGCTTTTGGAAAAAGGAGATCTGAAAAAACAATTTTGATAAAATATTCTGTAGCAAACGAAGAGATTAAAACAAGAGAAACTCTAAGACATTATCCTGACACACTCCTTGACAGTATGATATCTATGTCAGCTTCTTATACTATTCTTACTTATTCGCTTTTTTCTTTTATGGTGTCTCCCGGGGAGGTGGGGGATAAAATTTCAAGCTTTCTCCCTACAGTTTTAAAAAGTCCCAAATTAATGATGCTTACAATTCCTTTGGTTATTTACGGTATAGCAAGGTACCTTTATGTAATTTATGAAAAAGAAGAGGGAGAATCTCCTGAAAGAGTTTTGTTATCAGATAAACCTTTATTACTGACTGTGTTAATTTGGGGCTTAGTTGCTTCAGCTATAATTTTTTATTTACCAATTCTTAGTTAATTATTTCCCTGTATTTGAATATTTTCTTCCTCAATTTCTTCCGTATCGGTGTTTTCTGTATCTTCCGGATTTAACGTTTCTTTATCTTCTATTCTATCTATATCCTCGACAAATTTATCTTGCTGTTCCTGATAATATTCTCTCTCCATTTTTAATATCATTTCTTTAACATCTAAGGGTACCTCGTCGTTATTAATTGATCTTATTAAGGACCCCTCAAAATTCGAGTCTTGTGCTGAAAGAACATTTGAATCTTCTTCAAAATTCATCAATCCGATAAAACCAAACGGGAGCAAAAGCATCCCTAAAAACATTGCCAATAAAACTGCGTTAAAACCTATTTTAAATACTTTTTTCATTCAAGTTCTCCCGGCAATTCAATAAACTTCTTATCTGTATCATATTCCACATCTTTGTCTTTTTTTATTTTCATTTCCTCTTCCACATCAAATACAAACAGCAATGTTGCCAATAAAGTAACTCCGGTAATAATATAAAAAACCCAATCATACACAAGGTTCGTTAATAACATTATTCCTGAGACCATAAGGAGCATGTAAGAATAGGTAAGCCAGACAGCGCCTTGGGTGTATATTTCATATGAATTTTGTATTAATGATTCAGCCTTTATTGAGAATAGTTTTGCAGTAATAGTGGGTTTTATATGTGAATCGTGAAAAAACACCGATTTTATTACAACATAAGATAGCCCAATAACTAACATAAAAATCATAAATAGTATTGAGTAGGAGTTTACCTTTACATAATCATAAGAATTTTGAACAATAAATCCGTGATTAGTTATTTTGAAAGCAACTCCGAAATATTTTGATGCTATTATTATTGATATTACTCTCGAGGCTATAAGCAACACAGCAGGAATTACAGCTTTATCTATTAATCTTACTAGTATTTTGGACAGCGTCATTTTTTAACTCACCCCGACCCAAAATTTCGAGCAAACATTGATCAGGGCTGATATTATATTACTACTATGAGAACAATACAGTCAATTGAAGATATTTTAAAGAGGCCGTATTTTCTGCTTTTTTCAATACTACTTTTCTTTACCCCATTAGTTTTTAGTCAGAGTACCAACGAGCTTTTTGAATTTCCTAAGATGTTTTTTGTCTATGTTTTAGGACTTTTTATAATCCTTCTTTTTACACTCGACACACTGGTCAGACCAAAAAAAATTAATCCCCCTAATCTATTGTTAGTTGCATTTTTATTTATCATCGCCGTTTCTACTGTTTTTTCAACCCACGTTTATACATCTGTTGTCGGTTATTATTCAAGATTTAATGATTCATTGTTTTCATACTTTATATATTTCTCTCTTTACTTTGTTTTTATAAATAAAATTTCAAAAGAAGATTATCAAAAACTTCTTAAATTATTATTGCTTACAATATTGCCTATTAGTTTGTATGGAATTGCGCAAAATATTAGTGGTGTAGCCAGGTCCTATTCTACTTTGGGACAACCAAATTGGTTAGCGCAGTATATAGGGATGCTTCTCCCTACAGTCGTCTACTATTTTTTTGCTGAAAAAAACGGGAATTTTAAATTATGGGCGCTTTTGTATATCTTTGGTTTTTACTGTTTATGGGTCACGTTCTCAGTTTCCGGATTGTTCGGTTTTTTGGCCGGTATATTTTATTTATTAGTAAAAAACTTTAGAAAAATATTTAAGACCAAAAATTTTAAAATGAAGGTGGTTTTTATTATTTTGTCGACTATATTTATAGCTCTGCTGAACGTAGGATTGTACAAAGAAAAGTTCCATGATTTTTATTTAGATATAAAAAAGCAATTTGTTCCGGTAAAAAGAGTTCATGCCTCAGAAGATTTAAATAAGTTATCCGATCCGGGATTTATTAGATTAGAGTTGTGGAAAAGTACTTTAGATTTGATAACTTCATCTCCCAGAGTATTTTTATTAGGTACAGGGCCCGAGACATTTCCTTACGTTTTTCAAACTTTCCGTAACGGGAAATTAAATTATTCTTCGGAGTGGGATTTTGTTTTTAATAAACC
>CAYRRO010000016.1:8079-9755 GCA_964426685.1 uncultured Candidatus Saccharibacteria bacterium | reverse complement strand
GCTATAAAATGATAAATCATCAAAATTACGACTGCCGACAATAAAATTGTTTCAATTATCTCACCAATAAAATTTTTAATTTTCATAAGCCAACAAATAATAATCCAAATATCTTTAAATGATAAGTGAAGAATTTTAAATTGTATAGTAAAATAAATCCCGATGAAAAAAGATAGAGAAAAAAAACCAATCGGGGAAACAAATAATTCAGAGGTGTCCTTTTATGATTTTAAGACTTTTAAAAATTTCTTAAAAGAAAATAAATTATTCATTGTTGTAATACTTTTATTTACATTATTAATTTATGCCAACATCATCACCGGGGATTTTGTCAACTTAGATGATTACTCAAAAGCTTTTACAGCACCTGAATTTAGCGACTTAGGTCTGGCGCTAAAATCTTTTGACGCCTTCACTATTCTAATGTCTGTTGTTGTACAAATATTTGGCATCAATTCATCTGTTTTTCATATTGTTTCGATATTATTTCATATGGTAAACGGTATTTTGGTGTTTATTTTCCTAAACATCCTTTTTGGCAAAAAAATATCAATAATAGGAACTTTAATGTTTATAGCCCACCCGGCAAACACCGAAGCTATTAGTTGGCACGCGGGCGTTTGGTATGCGGGAAGAGCTTCAATAATTATCCCAATCCTAATATTTTTTGCGCTTTTTAAAAAAACAGACAAGAAAATATTTATAGTAATATCAGCCCTTATCTATATTTTTTCACTTATTTTTTACAGAGGTGGCGGTTGGATTTTAGTAACTCCGTTTTTATTAGTTTTAATGGACCAGTTTATAATCGAAAAAAAGATTAAATTTTCAAACATTAAACAATACTTGCCGTACTTACTAACATCCCTTGCCTTTGCAGCTGCTTTGTTACCCGGATTTATAAAAGAGAGAATTGAAGGATTAGAAACCCTGTATTATGTAGACACTGAGACAGCCACACCTCTAATAAACAGAATTCCTTACACAATATATATGGAGTACAGAACATTGTTTTATCCAAAAATTTTAAGTATTTACCATGAAGGAAAATACATTACACCCTCGGAGTATACATTTATGGTTTTTTTGACTTTAGCCGTATTTTTTGCAGTTTTTTACTTTATGAAAAAAGACAGAAGAATTTCAGGACTACTTTTGATGATAATTTTCGGAGTGCTCCCTTCTTTTAGTCCGGTTATAGTTGCTTGGATAGCTGCCGAGAGATACCTTTATATACCTTCAATATTTTCATCAGCAATAATTGGCATCGGATTAATATACTTAGAAAATAAAATTGACGAGAAAAATAAAAAACAAGGAAAAATTAAAAAAGGCCTTGAGAGAAATAATTTCGTACTCTATGCATCAATCGTAATAATTTCTTTGTACTCTATAAGAACAGTTCTCAGAAACAATGACTTGAGAAACAGTAAAAACCTGTGGATTGCTTCCAAGAAAACTGCTCCCTACAGTTACAGAGTTTATAACAACATGGGCGATGTTCTTGCAAATGAAGGAGATCTTGAGGGAGCTTTGGAAAACTTTAAACGATCATATGCGCTAAAACCTGATTACGCAGACGCGGTACATAATATCGGTCACATATATATGGTACAAGGTAACATACCTCAAGCCATAAGATATCTGGAACAATCATTACAAATGAATCCAAGGTT
>CAYRRO010000016.1:0-7979 GCA_964426685.1 uncultured Candidatus Saccharibacteria bacterium | reverse complement strand
GATTCAATTTTTTCTACCTTCATCTCTCGCCCCGAATCATCAACTACTTTTCTCTCACCCATTTCCATACCCTCTTCCGAAACTCCCGTCTCCAACTCACTTTTATGGTAAGTAAGTTTTCTGGAGTCATCTGATTGAGGGCTCTTTTCAGGAACAGCGTTTTTTGAGATTGACGAAAGTCTATCACCTACCATTGAATAAACCTTGGAAATCAAAATCTCAAACCTTTCATGACCTTCTCTTTTATATTCCACAATAGGATCTCTTTGTGCGTAACCTCTCAACCCAATACCTTCCCTTAATTGGTCCATATCAACCAAATGATCCATCCACATATAATCTATAACAGGGCATCCAAATCCGCTGACAATTTGAAACCAAGTTTTTTTTCCAAACTCTTTTTCTCGGTCATCCCAAAAATCTTTGTTCAAAGAAGAAAATTCCGAAAATTTTTCTACCAACCAATCTTTGTAATCTTCGACCCCGCCCCCAAGCTCAAGTATTCTTCTCCTTAATTTATAAATAACCTCCCTATGAGTGTTCATGATATCGTCCATTTCAACTAATTGTTTTCTTCTGTCAAAGTTAAAACCTTCCACTCTCTTTTGTGCGTTTTCTATAGACTTAGAAACAATACCTGCTTCCAAAGGAATGTTCTCATCCAAACCAAACCTATCCATAATTCTTGAAACAGACTCTCCTCCAAAAATTCTCATTAGGTCATCCTGTAAAGAAACAAAGAATTTCGACTCACCGGGATCACCTTGTCGCCCAGACCTTCCTCTTAATTGATTATCAATTCTTCTAGACTCATGTCTTTCTGTACCGATAACACAAAGGCCTCCGGATTCAATAACTCTTTTTTGCATTTCCAAGTCCACGGGATCCCCACCTAAAATTATGTCCACACCACGGCCGGCCATGTTAGTAGAAATAGTAACAGAACTTTCTCTACCGGCTTGTGAAATTATCAAAGCCTCTCTTTCGTGATTTTTAGCGTTTAAAATTTCGTGGGGAATGTTTCTTCTTTGTAAAAAATTATGAAGAAGCTCGCTCTTATCAACCGAGGTAGTACCGACTAAAACAGGCTGTCCTTTTTTATATCTTTTTTCAATTTCATCCGCTACAGCTTTGAACTTCCCTGCTTCTGTTTTGTAAATAACATCGTTATCGTCTTTTCTAACACATTTCTTATTAGTAGGAATTACTACAACTTCTAATTTATAAATCTTAAAAAACTCCTCCGACTCAGTGGCTGCTGTACCGGTCATACCGGCAAGTTTTCCGTACATTCTAAAATAATTCTGATAAGAAATTTCTGCGAGAGTTTTTGATTCTTGTTGGATAGTTACATTTTCCTTAGCCTCGATAGCTTGATGAAGCCCGTGAGAAAACCTGTTGCTCGGAAGCAACCTACCTGTGAATTGATCGACTATTACAACTGCTCCGTTTTTAACAACATAGTCTTTATCTTTTTCATAAAGGGTATTTGCAGAAAGAGCCTGCTCCATCAAATGAACCATTTCAAAATCCTGCTCATATAAATTCTCTATTCCTAAAAGTCGTTCTACTCTTCTGATACCCAAATCGGTTAAAGTTACATTTTTATATTTCTCCTCAACTTCGTAGTCAGTATCTTTAATAAGAGATTTAACAATTCCATTTGCTTGGTGATATCTTTCACTCGGTTTTGCATCAGCAGTGGAAATTATCAAAGGAGTTCTTGCCATATCTATTAAAATAGAGTCAACTTCATCAACAATTGCAAAATTGTGAACACCCCAATCACTTCTCGGGTTAGTTTGAACCATATCAGAAAGAGACCTAACCATGTTGTCTCTTAAATAATCAAATCCAAACTCATGATTAGTTCCGTACACGATGTCGCATTGATAAGCTTCTTGTCTGGTTACTTCTCTTAAATGGACAGAATAAGAATCTTCAAATTCGGTTCCTTGAAAAGAACTATCATATTTAAAAGCCCTTTCTTGCATTATTACCCCTACAGAAACTCCTAAATAATCATAAAGAGCTCCCATCCAACCGGCACCGTGTCTTGATAAATAATCGTTAGGTGTAACCAAATGAACACCTTTCCCGCCAAGGGAATTTAGATATATAGGAAGTGTAGCGGTAAGAGTCTTACCTTCACCCGTTTTTTGTTCCGCAATTTTTCCTTGATGTAAAACTACCCCCGCCAAAATTTGAACATCGTAATGTCTCATGTTAACAGTTCGGGTAGCCGCTTCTCTAACTAAAGCATAAGCTTCGGGAAGTATTTTATTTAAGTAGTTATCAATTTCTTTCTCATCAAACTTACGTAATTCTTCTTTCCATTTTTTTGTTTTTCCCTGAATTTCTTCCTTACTTAACTTCTTAACACCTTCCTCAAGAGAATTAACTTCTTCAACAACAGGCCATATTTTCTTTAATTGTTTTTCATTTGTATCAAATATTGAACCAAACATAACAAGATGATTTTAGCAGATTTGCTTAGATGTAGAATAAGATTATTAAAAATACCGCTAAACCTAACCTGTAAAATATAAAAGGATAAAGTTTATTATTTTTGACAAACTTCATCATAAAATTAATCGCTATTATACCGACCAAAAAACTTGAAATAAAACCAACTATCATCGGAGCTATTTCTGCCATATTTAAATAATCGAGTGATGAATAGATTTGAAAAACACCGGCTGCTAATACCGCAGGAATAGAAAGAAGAAATGAAAATCTGGTAGCCTCTTTACGACTTAGACCAAATAACATACCTCCGGAAATAGTAGAACCTGACCTCGATATTCCGGGTAAAAGAGCCAGAGCTTGAAAAACTCCTACTTTAAAACTCTTACCAACGGATATCTCGTCTTTAACAATTAGTCTTTTTTTAAATCTTTTTTCGGCAATATACATTATTAAAGTTCCAACTAATAAAAATATAATTACGAACCAGATTCCTCTAAATTTATCTTCTAAGATATCTTCAAATAAAAGACCGATTAAACCAACAGGTATTGAGGCGATAATAATTTTGAAAGCTAACCAAGAATTGGATGAATAATGATTAAAGGATTTTTTATGTTTCTTTATATCTGAAAAAAGTGACTTGATTATCGATAAGATGTCTTTTCTAAAAACAACAAGGAGTGCGGACAGTGTTCCCAAGTGCAGAGTGGTGTCGAAAGACAAAGAGTGCTCCCCCCAACCTAAAACATCCGGAAAAATTATGAGGTGTGCAGAAGAAGAAACAGGTAAAAATTCTGTCAAACCCTGGACTATCCCTAAAATGAGAGCTTTGATTAAAGACACTGTTAAACCTTTCCGAATATTAACAAATTGTCTGAATTCGTATAACCGGCTACAACTTCAGTTTCGACTTCACTAAAATAATTTTCCAAACTGTCTACAAAAATATTAACTTCTTCCTGGAAAAATTCAGTATATATTCTACTAAACACAATATGACCTCCGGGTCTAATTAATCTTTTTACGGCAGAAATGAAGTTTCCTGTTTTACCAAGATCCGGGTACTTGTCACCGTTCAAAACATCTACAATTAACAAATCTAAAGAGCTGGGAGCTATATCGTTTTCTTCAGGCTCTATTACTATCCTCAAAGCATCCTCATGAATAATTCTATGATTTGGAATCTTATCAACATAAAAATACTCCTTGGCTAGTTTAATCATCACTTCATCATATTCAACACTTGTAATATCTACCTCTGGGTAAGATCTCGATAATAGATGAGCTAAAGTTCCCCCGCCCAATCCTAAAATTAAAATATTTTGTATATCAGTAAAACGTTCCTTTATAGAATCTGACATCTGCCCCCAATATAATTTAGGACAAGCTGGAGAATCAGGATTAATAGATTGAATAGTGTTTCCAACCACCATTTTTCTAGTACTGCCTACATCAACAATTCTAATACGTCCGTTTAATTCCGAATCCGTTTCAAAAATAATTTTGGGCATTTTAAGCCCGTCAAAAACACTCATTTAATAAATCGTAACATAATTAAACCTTGGGCAGAATAATTTTAAAATCAAGATAAGGAAATAACGCTTCCGGAATTTCAACCGAACCGTCTTCCTTTTGATGATTTTCCAGTAATGCAATGATGGCCCTACCAAAAGCGACGCCGGTATCATTAACGGTTCTCGCAAACTTTAAACCATCTTTGTCTTTGTATTTAATATTTAATCTACGAGCTTGGTAATCAGTTGTCATTGTATCCGTACCTACTTCCATATATTCTTTTTCTTTCGGTCTCCAAGCCTCGATATCGTATTGAAAATAAGAAGCGTTATAACCACAATCCCCCGTGCATTTGTTGACAACCCTGTAAGGAATCTTTAATTGTTGGAATAACCACTCATTAATCTCTATAAATTCATCAAAAACTGCCCTATCCTGATCTTCGGTACAAACACAATTCATTTCTAATTTATCAAATTGGTGAACTCTTTTTATTCCTCTTACATCCTTACCCCAAGAACCAACCTCACTTCTAAAGCAAGTGGTTTGAGCATAGACCTTAATAGGTAAATCTTCTTTTTTCAAAACCTTATCCATAAAATATGAAAAATTAGAGGGCTCTGCGGAACCGACTAAAAATAAAGAATTATTATCTTCGACGTTTTCATTTTTAATTTCATAAACCTGTGATCGACCTTCAGGAAAATGAGAAGTCCCAAAAAGAGACCTTTCTTTAACTAAAAGAGGCGGGATCATTGGAATAAAATTTCTCTTTTGTAATTCCTTTTTTAAAAGATTGGAAATCGCGTCCTGAATCAAAACGGCTTCTTTTTTTAAGTAACAAAATCTGCTGCCGGAAACTTTACCGCTTTGTTCTATATCAATAATATCCAAACTCTCCCCCAGCTCCAGATGATCTTTATAAGTAAATACAGTTTCCGGAGCGTAAGAAATATCATCATAGTTTAAGGACTCATCTAATTTAAGATAACCTTTTACAGGGTCCCATACTTTTATAATTAAATTATCATGTTCATCTTTACCAACTGGCATTTCTTCTGAAACAACGTTAGGAACACCGGGTAAAATTTGCTCAATATCTTTTTTTAATTGATCTAATTTCAACTCAACCGCAGATAACTCATCTTTAATAACTGAGGCTTTCGCAATCAAAGTTTCCCTTTCGTCCCCCTGAACCTTAGAGACACTTGAAGAAATCTCATTTCTGGATTTTCTAAGATCCTCTGATTTTTTAAGGTGGCTTAAATAGTCATCATAAATTTTTAACAGATTATCAACATCAACTCCCTTAATATTTTTTTCAGAAATAACCTTTTTTACAAGCTCACTATTTTTCTTTATATAATTTATGTCTAACATCCTTTACATTAAATATCTTTTTCGTTGCTTTTTCAATAAGTGATGGTAATATAGGTTTCTAAGATTGCGTTGGGAAAAATTACCTGGCATTTGCAGGATAAAATGTTTCTAAAAGAACAAAAAAGTAAACGTAACACGGTTATTGACCTACAAAAATTGTTCTGATAGAATCAAGCGCGTCATTTAAAGAATGATTACTAAAGAAGTAATAACAAAAGAAGGAAAAGTAACGGAAACATTAATGGGCGGTATGTTCAAAGTTCAATTTGAAGATGAAGCCACCGCTCTTGCGATGATATCCGGAAAAATGAGAAAACAACATATCAGAGTCTTAGTCGGAGACAAAGTAAAGGTTGAGTTCTCCCCTCATGATTTAACAAGAGGGAGAATCACTTTTAGACTTAGATAAGACCTTAGTTTTCTTTTTTAACGGTAGCAAATGTTGCTTCCCTTTAGTTATAATAAAAAATATGAAAGTTAGAGCATCGATAAAACCAATCTGTAAAGATTGTAAAATAATTAAAAGGAAAGGTGTCCTTAGGGTCATTTGTAAAAGAAATCCTAAGCACAAACAAAGACAAGGATAATATGCCAAGAATTAAGGGTGTGGACATACCAAATGAAAAAAGGATAGAAGCTTCTCTAACTTACATAGAAGGAATAGGCTTAACTACATCCAAAAATATTTTGAAAATAGCAAAAATAGATTGTGACAAAAGAGCAAAAGATTTGACTGATGCCGAAATAGCAGAAATCAATAATGCAATTTCAAGTTTGGAAGTTCCTATCGAAGGTGAGTTAAGAAGAATAGTTACATCAAATATCAGAAGGTTGAAAGAAATAAAAAGTTATAGAGGGCTTAGACATCACATAGGACTTCCCACAAGAGGTCAGAGAACAAGAACTAACGCCAGAACAAGAAAAGGTAAAAAGAAGACCGTAGGAGGTCAAAAGAAAAAACTAGCTAAGAAATAATGTTTTATTAAAAGAAAAATATGGCAAAGAAAAAGAAAGATAAACAAATATCGTCTACCGGAAAGGCTTATATAACAGCCGGTATGAACAATACAATAATTACCATAACTGATGATATGGGAAATACTTTGTTCTCAGGAAGTTCGGGAAAATCAGGTTTCAAAGGATCCAGAAAATCAACTCCTTATGCTGCAACCAAAGCCTCGGAGCAGGCAGGAGCAATGGCGTTTAACGCAGGCGTTAGGGAGGTTGCAGTTTTTGTAAAAGGTCCCGGAATGGGAAGAATTTCTTCCATCAAAGCTTTAAAAACAGCAGGATTAAATATAGTTTCAATTTCGGATCAGACACCTATGCCTCATAATGGGTGCAGGCCAAAAAACAGGAGGAGAATATAAAATGGCAAGATATATAGGACCTAAATGCAGAATGTGCAGAAGAGAGGGTGTAAAACTTTATCTTAAAGGTAAAAGATGCGAAAGTGAAAAATGTCCTTTAAACGATAAATCACAAGCACCTGGACAACACGGGACAAGCAGAAAAGCTTTATCAGTCTACGGAACACAATTAAGAGAAAAACAAAAAGCAAAAAGGATATACGGTCTTTTAGAAAGACAATTTAGGAATTATATAAACGAAGCTTTGAGAGCAAGAGGTGTTTCAGGAAATATTTTAATGCAAAAACTTGAATCAAGATTTGATAACTTGGTTTACAGAAGCGGATTTGCAGTTTCCAGAGCACAGGCAAGACAAAACATCAGAAGAGGTTTGTTCACAGTTAATGGTAAAAAAGTCACTATACCTTCAATGCAAGTAAAAGTAGGTGACGTCATAAAACCTGAAAGTTTTGAAAAAATTAGTTTGAGAGAAGGTTTTATTATGCCCGATTGGCTTGAAGTCAATCTTAAAGAAAAAAGTGTTAAATTCTCAAGATTCCCCTTAGAGGAGGATCTGCAGGAGAAGATTGATATTCAATCAATCATTGAGTTTTATTCGAGATAAATTTTTTAAATTCCGCAGGAGCGGAGTCTTAAGGAGGAAAATATGGAAGTAACAAAAGAAAATTTAAAAATAAACACCATCAAAGAAGAAGGAAATATGGGAGTTTATTCTTACGAGCCGTTACCAACAGGATTTGGATACACTTTAGCAAATGCTCTTAGAAGAGTTTTGATGTCATCCATAAAAGGCTCTGCTGTAACACAGATAAAAATTGCAGGGGCTACACACCAATTTACTACTATAAACGGTGTGAAAGAGGATATTGTAGAAATAACATTAAATCTAAAAAAATTAAGGTTTAAGAGCCATTCCGACGAACCGGTGGTAGTCACTATAAGTAAAAAAGGTCCCGGAAAAGTAACTGCTAAAGATATAGAAACAACATCAGATGTTGAAATAATGAACAAAGACCAACTTATTGCTACCTTAGCAGATTCAAAATCAAAATTGGAAATGGAAATGGTTGTAGAACAAGGTATTGGTTACTCACCTATGGAAGATAGACAAACAACAAAAATGGGAGTTATCGTTCTGGACGCTCTCTTCTCTCCTATTGTAAGTGCCAACTACGAAATAGTGCCTACAAGATTTGGAGGAAGAACAGATTTAGATAAAATAACATTTACAATTGAAACTGACGG